>JAZQEQ010000051.1:0-1960 GCA_045539055.1 Oscillospiraceae bacterium
CGTCAACGCCAAGCGCCTCTATCAGCAGTCTGAAAATGCTGCTCTCACCTATCTCAAGACGGAAGCTGTCATTACCGTCATCACAGGCAGAAAGTGCCTGTACAGCAATAACCAGCGCCTCATAATCAGCAGCCTTGCTGCTACCGCCGAGTATCTCAATACCGCTCTGTGCAAATTCATCATCTCTGCCACTATTCTTGGGATTTACCATAAAAATGCTCTGATTGTAGAATAGCTTCAGGGGCAGAGGCTCCTCGCGGAGTCTTGTAGCAACAAGTCTTGCAATAGGCATAGTGCTGTCAGGACGAAGTACCATCATTCTGTTCTTGCCGTCGACAAGCTTGTACATGGATTCCTGCGGAAAATAGCGGACCTTTCCGTTGAATACATCATAGAATTCAAGTCCGGGGGTCACTACCTCCGAATAGCCGTAGCCACTGAATATCTTTCTTAAACGCTCCTCGATCATCCTTTTTGCGATACATTCATCAAACAGAAGATCGCGGGTTCCCTCGGGAGTAAGCAGATCGTATCTTTTCAATTTGATTTCCCTTTCCTTTTGTTTTATAACACTTTAGTATAGTAGCACACTAACATGATACCATATTAGCACGGTATTGTCAAGTGCTGCAACTCTTTTCGTTATATTGCACAGCACCTTTCAACATATCGCTACTGTTTTAGAACAAAGACATCTGCGCCGACTGGGGAATTCCATTGAATACACCCATCGCGGAGAGCGTGTCCATGACAGAGCTGTTAAGTCCGCTCTGCTTCTGGATATCATCAACACAGATGTAATCTCCTGCATCGATAACGCTCTTCAGCCTGAAAGCAGCATTCTCGCCGCAGCCCTGAATAGCAAGGAACGGCAGACGGAGCTTTCCGTCCTCGACACGATAGGTCGCCGCTGCAGACTTCTTGATGTCAACAGGAAGCACACCGATACCGCGCAGCATCATTTCATTTACAAGCATGAGTGCATCGGCTACGCCCTCTTCCTTAGCAGTTGGCTTCTGCATTGCCTGTATCTCCTTGATACGTGCGTTTACCGCTGCCTGACCCTTCAGAATGGTCTCAACTTCGAGATTTTCTGTATGCTTTGTAAGAGTTGCCGCATAGAACTCGCACGGGCGGTTTATCTTGAACCAGCACAGCTTTACAGCCGCCGTAACATACGCCGCAGCATGAGCCTTCGGGAACATATACTTGATCTTTTTACAGCTCTCTACATACCATTCGGGGACATTGTTGTCCTTGAATGCCTGATAGATCGTGTCATCAAACAGCTTCTTTGCGTTACCCTTACGGGTGATCTCCATTATCTTGAACGCAAGTCCAGGTTCAACGCCCTTGTGCATCAGATAGACCATGATGTTGTCACGAGTTCCGATAACCTCGGAAATTGTACAAGTGCCGTTTTTGATAAGATCCTGCGCATTGCCCAGCCAAACGTCCGTACCATGCGACAGACCCGAGATCTGAAGTAAGTCGGAAAAGTTCTTAGGCTGCGCATCCTGAAGCATCTGCATTGCAAACGGTGTGCCGAACTCAGGAATACCGAGAGTTCCGCACTTTACGCCGAGCTGCTCCTCATCGGAGGCTTTAAGCGGCGCAACTGAAACGAACAGGTCATAAATATCGCGGTCTGTTGTAGAAACGTCGGCGATCTTCATGCCAGTCATATCCTCAAGATGCTTGTACAGCGTGGGAACATCGTGTCCCAGCTCGTCAAGCTTCAGAATTGTATCATGAAGCGCATGGAAGTCGAAATGCGTGGTTATCATATCGCTTTCCGTCTTATCGGCAGGATGCTGAACTGCGGTGAAGTCGTAGACCTCAAACTCATTCGGCACAACTACCATGCCGCCAGGATGCTGTGATGTCGTTCTCTTTACACCTGTGCAGCCGACAGCAAGTCGCTCCATCTCGGCATTGTTGTAGGTTATACCGCGTTCCT
>JAZQEQ010000052.1:0-2388 GCA_045539055.1 Oscillospiraceae bacterium
ATCTCAGCAACTCGTTCGGAGTGACCCTTGGTGTTGGGATCCTTTGCTTCGACGAAGTTTATGAACGTCTTGATGGACTGGTCGATTATCTGCGCGTCGCGCTTCTGCTGCTTCAGCAGCTTTCTTACTCTGAAATGCGACATCAGCAGACCGATGATAAGCACCAGCCATACTATATCCAGAGCTACAAGTGCTATGAAAAGGGGATCGGACCATGCGCTTCTGCTGAGATAGTAGTGGAACGCCACGTTATCGAAAACAGGCGCATAATCAAGCCCCTGATCGGGAACGTAGATGATAAAACCAACGATCGCGGAGCTGTTGACCTCCTCGGTATCGGACTGAGGCTCGAGGGGATATTCGTTGTCAGCCTTGCTTGGGCGGTAAGTGAATCTGTCGCCTTTTTCAAGGGGGATCATCGGACCTGTGTGGTCTATATAATAGTCAAGCTCTATCGGCACGCTCTGGTATTCGCGCAGGTCGATAAGCTGAGTGAGTTCTTTTCCTGTCGTGGTCTGGTGGAATTCAAGCTTTCCGTTCCAGCCGTTGTTCAGCCACATGAACTCCGGCATATAAACATCTGCTGTCCAGTCGGTGATGACTGCGTCACAGGTGTTCTCGATTACTATCTCATAGATGATACCAACGCTGGGTCCGTGAAGCTCATTGCCATCCTCATCGAGTATCGGGTCTTTCAGCCATGCACCGGAATCGCCGCCGCGTGGTCCGATCTTTACCGAAAAATCAGCGA
Organism: Oscillospiraceae bacterium; assembly: GCA_045539055.1. Lineage (GTDB taxonomy): Bacteria > Bacillota > Clostridia > Oscillospirales > Ruminococcaceae > CAG-115. The sequence continues at coordinate 752 of JAZQEQ010000052.1, forward strand.
GCGAGTATTTCTCGCCGTCGAAAGTGCCTGAAGCGAGGGTGGCTTCCTTTATATTGGCGCTGTCGCTCTTGACAGAACAATAAAAAACTGCGATCACAGCGAAGGTAAGAACATAGGCGATTGCCGTGATGATTATTGCGACAATGTCTTTACTGAGTTTTTTCATGCCATACCTCCCGAATTTTATACTATACTGATTTTACCATATATCGTTTAATGTGTCAATACGGAGAGGCACAGTTTTTCTTTACTTTTATACCGTGGTGTGGTATACTGGAAGGAGTGGGGGTGTCGCCGACAGCGGTCCGCGGTCATGATATCACAGAAAATGGCTCGGTCAAGCGAAATGCAACTGTCGGTTGACAAATTGACAATAAGGTTTTATGGTCTGCAACCGTGGCTTGTGGTATTATTTGATCGAGCCGATAAATGATCGGAAAGCTAATGAAAAGGATAGGTGTAGTTATGATACTTGCAGACAAGATCATCGAAGAAAGAAAAAAGAACGGCTGGTCGCAGGAGGAGCTTGCAGAAAAGCTTGATGTAAGCAGACAGTCGGTTTCAAAATGGGAGGGTGCACAATCCATGCCCGACCTGCAGAAGATACTTAAAATGAGCCAACTCTTCGGGGTGAGCACTGACTATCTTCTTAAAGACGAGCTTGAAAACGCGGAATACGTTGAAGCGCAGGAAGAAAACGCTGCACATAAGGTCTCTATGGAGGAGGCGAATGAGTTTCTTGCTTTAAACGAGAGATCGTCATTCAGGTGCGCACTTGCGGCGGTATTGGCGATCATCAGCCCTGTATTTCTTTTGTTTATGGGCGGAATGGTTTCGTCTGACCCCTATATGGAGGCTGCTGCGGTAGGGCTCGGAGTGCCTGCGCTTTTCGTGCTGCTTGCAGCGGCTGTTCTGATCTTTATAACTAACGGAATGAAGCTTTCAAGGTATAGATATCTTGATAAGGAGGACACAGAAACAGCCTACGGTGTTTCGGGAATGGTCAGGGACAGAAAGGAAAAATATGCCGACAGGTACAGAAGAAGCATGATCGCAGGTGCTGTACTTTGCGCTCTGGGTGTTGTTTCGATCTCGTTTATTCCTATGCTCGGAGGAACGGATATGATCGGAGCGGTGATGGTGTGCGTACTGCTTTTATTTGAGGCCGCAGGTGTATTCCTTATTGTCAGGGCAAGCTGTATCCGATCGGGATTTAACAAGCTGCTTCGGGAGGAGAACGGTCAAAGTTGCCGCCTCAAGAGCAGACCGCGAAAATGAATCGGTTTTCGCGAAGCGAAATGCCGAGCGCAGATGTAGCCCGAAGAGCAGACCGCGAACGTGAGCATTTTTTGCGAAGCAAAAACGCAGTGCCATAAGGGCACTGCGAGCCGAGCGTTTGCAATTAAAAAACCGTCCAGTGGACGGTTTTTTAATATGGAGCTGGGAATGGGACTCGAACCCACGACCTACGCATTACGAATGCGTTGCTCTACCAACTGAGCTATACCAGCGAAAGTATTCTCGTATAACAGCGACCTACGCATATCGGTCAGAAATATAGTCGCCTTTCTTCGCTGTCGCTCGAAATGCTCGTTATTTCTTCCCTGCGCCGCCTCCCTTCATCCGCCACAGGCGGC
>JAZQEQ010000053.1:0-3216 GCA_045539055.1 Oscillospiraceae bacterium
AATCTTTACCGCCGATGCCATAAACGGCGGTTCTGCACCAAAAAGCTGCACCGCCATGGGTCGCTCCGACTTTGTGACAGTGAGAAGCTCGGCTGTCTTTCTGTCGCTGTAACAAAGCCCCTTGCAGCTTGCCATCTCGCCAACTACATAAGCTGCGCCGTATTCCTTCGCCATAAGGCGATAGGCTCTGTCCGCAACGCTTGCCATCGGTGCAAGTGCGGCTGTTTTTTCTATCTTTACGCCGCCGATGCTGATGAATTCCATAGTTATATCCTTTCAAAATGCTGATTTCATAATATTCCAGAATATATTTTACCACAAAACTCAAAACTGTTCAAGATATTGTTGTAATTTTCCTTAAAATATGATAAAATATATAGGATACCCTATTATATATCAGGAGGGCAATGATGGCTGCTGTAAAAAAATCATCGCGAGTAGGACTTTTCGATGAACTGAGAGGCTTCGCTATAATCTGCATGGTGGTCTACCATGCAATGTACGACCTTAAATATCTGCACGGGATCGACGTTCCGATCTTTTTTGAAAACTGGTTTGACGTTATCCGCGATATTTTTGCAGGAATGTTCATGTTTCTGTCGGGCGCAGTGTGCAAATACTCGTCAAATAACTTAAAGCGCGGTGTGCAGTGCTTCTTTATAGGCATGCTGATGACCTTTATTATGCCGTTCTTTACTTATGGCACTATCTATTTCGGCATACTGCATTTCATGGGCGTATGTATGATGCTGTACGGACTGGGTGAACGCTTCCTCAGCAAGATACCCTCTATCGTAGGAATCGCCGTTTGTGTGTTCCTGTATATATTCACGATGAATATCGGAAGTGGTTACCTCGGCTTCGGAGGTTTTGCGCTGATAAATATACCTCAGCAGGCTTATGATGTAGGTGTGCTGTTCCCTCTGGGCCTGAAGAACTCTTACTTCTACTCCTCAGATTACTTCCCGCTGCTGCCGTGGATGTTCGTGTTCTTTGCAGGAAGCTTCTTCGGTGTTTACGCAAAGAACGGCGACCTGCCCAAGTGGATGTACAACACCCATCTCCCATGGCTTGCAACAGTCGGAAAATATACTATCTGGATCTATATCCTGCATCAGCCTATCCTGTACTTCACATTCAACCTGATATTCAAGTAAAAGGAAGTACGGTCCTCATAAATTGGACTTATAAAAGACTTGCAAAATCATAAGAAATACGGTATAATATAATTTGTGTTTACCTTACAGCAAAGCTGTTTCTCAAAGCGCTGTAAAGTGAGCAATATTATGGATTTCTGACAATAAAAATGCGGCTATTCCGCTGACTTAGATAGAGAAAACGAAAGGAGAAAATATTATGAAGAAGAATAAGATACTACCCGCCATATCGCTGCGCGGACTTGTTGTGTTCCCCTCGATGGTACTGCATTTCGACGTAGGCAGAGAGCGCTCTGTAAATGCTCTCAAGGCGGCAACTGAAGACGACGGATATATTTTCCTGGTGGCTCAGAAGGATCCTGCAAACACAGACCCCGAGATGAACGAGCTTTACGACATCGGTGTAGTTGCCGAGGTAAGACAGCTGCTGACTACACCTGACGGCTCGACAAGAGTGCTTGTAGAGGGTCTGTACCGCGCCAAGCGCTTAAAGACTTTAAGCCGCACGGAATACCTCAGATTTGAGGTAAAGGAGATCGGCGGCAGAAGCACCGCGCTTGCCGATACTACAAAGACTGCCTGCAAGCGTGCGCTGAAGGACGCTTTTATGGACTATGCGCAGATAACCCCCAAGATGCCGCGCGAGCTGTACGACAGCATCGTTGGTGAGGAGGGCTGCGAAAAGCTGTTTGAAAAGGTCGTTTTCAACGTTGTATTAAAGCTTGAGGACAAGCAGAAGCTGCTTGAGACCAACGGCACACTGAACAGGATAAAAACGCTTATCACCATGCTCAGAAGTGAGCTTGAGATAATCGAGACCGAAATGGACATACAGGAACAGGTAAAGGAGCAGGTAGACAAGAACCAGCGTGAATATTACCTGCGCGAGCAGCTGCGCGTCATCTCTCGTCAGCTCGGCGACGGCGACAGCCCTCAGGAGGAAGTTGATCGCTACATAGAGCAGATCACCGCTCTCGGTCTGTTCGAGGATGTTACCGAAAAGCTCGTGAAGGAAGCCGAGAAGCTGATGAAGATGTCCTACTCCTCTCAGGAGGCAGGCGTTATCCGCGGCTATCTTGATACAGTGCTGGAGCTTCCGTGGAATGTAAGAACTAAGGACAAGCTGGATATAGATAAGGTCCAGAAGCAGCTTGACAAGGACCATTACGGTCTTACAAAGGTAAAGGAGCGCATCACCGAAACGATTGCTGTGCGCGCTCTTGCTCCCGATATCAAGGGACAGATAATCTGCCTTTACGGACCTCCCGGAGTCGGCAAGACCTCGATAGGAAAGTCCATCGCAAAGGCACTTGGCAGGAATTACGCGAGAGTATCCCTCGGCGGCGTACGCGACGAAGCTGAGATACGCGGTCACAGAAAGACCTACGTCGGTTCGATGCCAGGCCGTATGATAAACGCGCTGAAGCAGGCGAAGTCTATGAACCCCGTAATTCTGCTTGACGAGATCGACAAGATGAGCAACGACTACAAGGGCGACCCCTCTTCCGCTATGCTGGAGGTGCTGGACAGCGAACAGAACAACGCTTTCGTTGACCACTACCTTGAAATTCCCGTTGATCTGAGTGATGTGCTGTTTATCACTACAGCAAACTCGCTTGACACTATCTCTCCTCCCCTGCTCGACCGTATGGAGGTCATTGAGCTGAACAGCTACACCCGTGAGGAGAAGTTCAATATCGCAAAGAAGCACCTGCTGCCTAAGCAGCTGAAAAAGCACGGCGAAAAGGCTGCTGACCTCAAGGTAACAGACAAGGCTCTGTACAGCATCATCGACTTCTACACAAAGGAAGCGGGCGTAAGAAAGCTTGAGCGCAAGATCGCTGATACCTGCCGCAAGGCAGCTAAGAAGCTTGTTTCGGGTACTAAAAAGCTGACCGTTACTGATGCCAATATCAACGAATACCTTGGAGTTAAGAAGTATCTGCCCGAGCATCTTGCTGCACAGGATGAGGTCGGACTTGTAAACGGACTTGCATGGACTTCTGTCGGCGGCACCATGGTGCCGCTTGAGGTGCTTGTACTGGACGGTACAGGTAAG
>JAZQEQ010000054.1:0-9854 GCA_045539055.1 Oscillospiraceae bacterium
CCCTATTTTATTTCTGAAATACAGCTTGCGGCTATGGATAAGGTAATAGGTACCTCTGCCAGTGTTGCAATTGCGCTTAAGACTCAGTGCGGCTATACAGAGCGCGATTATTGCGAGATGAACGAGCCCACAGGCTTTGGCTTTAATATGGCAAACAAGAAGATCACAAGTGCTATCGCAGCAGACGCAAAGCGTTACAGCGGTCTTGAGTCCGCAACTGCTCAGCAGCTTTCTGCTTATAAGGGTAAGATGAACGGTCAGCGCTGCTTTATTCTCGGCAACACAAGCTCAAAGCTTGACGAGCTTAATGTCCTCATGAACGAGCGCACATTCGCTTGTGATAATTTCTGTGATTTCTTCTCCAGAACTCCCCAGCGCCCCGCATATTACCTGCTTACCGACCCCAAGGCTTATCTTGGCAACGGCAAGTATATCGAGGGTATGGAGTGCTTTGTAAATACAGATGTAAAGGTATTTGAGGATAAGTTCAAGAAAAAGCCAACATATCTCAACGTTCTCGGAAACGGACTTATTGATGGTCTGCCCACATTCCAGTCTGTTGGCAGCATTTACGAAACATCTCAGATCATGGCTATGTATCAGATGATCCAGCTTGCGATCTATATGGGCTTCAGCGAGATCTACATCTACGGATTTGACGGTGTGTTCCCGCTTGAGATAGATGCTGACGGCGTTGGCAGAGTAGTTGCCGAGGGCAGCACAGCAGGCTTCCCCGAGAAGGCAAGACAGCTGCTTGACCGTGTCCGTGCTTTTGCTGACGGAAACAATATCAAGATCTTCAGCGTGTGCGAAACAACAGGTCTGTCTATGTTTGATAAGGTAAGCTATGAGGATATCGACTTTACAGCTTCCTCTATCTTCAGCAAGATCTAAATGAAATACAGGGCGGGATAAACTCCGCCCTTATTCGGTTTAAAGGAGGAGCTTTTCATGAGCCTTGCAGATGAGCTATTTATTCAGAATTGTCGTGATATAATTGAAAACGGTATCTCGGACGAGGATCAGAATGTGCGTCCTCACTGGGATGACGGCACACCTGCGCACACTATAAAGAAATTCTGCATAGTAAACCGTTATGATCTTCAGAAAGAGTTTCCTCTGATGACGCTGCGCAGAGTTTACTATCGCTCGGCTATTGATGAGATACTGTGGATATATCAGAAGAAATCCAACCGTATCGAGGAGCTTTCCTCGCATGTATGGGATTCGTGGGCTGACGAGAATGGTACTATCGGAAAGGCTTACGGCTATCAGCTTTCGGTAAAGCACAAATACCCCGAGGGTGAGTTTGATCAAGTAGACAGAGTGCTTTTTGACCTTAAAAACAACCCTGCCAGCCGCCGCATCATGACCAATATGTACAATCATGCGGATCTTCATGCGATGGGACTTGCGCCCTGCGCTTATTCCATGACATTCAATGTATCGGGAAATAAGCTCAACGGCATACTCAATCAGCGCAGTCAGGATATGCTGACCGCAAACAACTGGAACGTATGCCAGTATGCTGCGCTGCTCACCATGTTTGCAAAGTCGAGCGGTCTTGAAGTGGGTGAGCTTGTGCACGTTATTGCGGATGCTCATATTTACGATCGTCATGTCGATATCGTGAAGAAGATGATCGAGAAGAAGCCGTTCCCTGCACCGAAAATGGTTGTCGAGGACATCAAGGACTTCTATCAGTTCACAAAGAACAGCTTTACGGCACTGGATTACCAGTACCATGAGTTTACTGATAAGATACCCGTTGCAATTTAAGTGAATACTAATGCTGCCAAAATCTAATATTAAGTTTTGGCAGCTTATTTTATATACAGAGAGGTTAAATATGTCCGAACATAAAAGACTTGCGGTGCTTATCGACAGCGATAATGTATCGGCGAAATATGCGCAGTTTATCATGCAGGAGGTGGAGAAGTACGGAACTCCAACCTACAAGAGAGTGTACGGTGACTGGGAAAAGGGCGGCAACGGCTGGCACAATGCGGCGATAAACTATTCTATCATGCCTGTGCAGCAGTGCAGCTATATCGCAGGAAAGAACGCTACTGATTTTTCTATGATCATCGATGCTATGGATATCCTTTATACAGGCAATGTTGACGGTTTCTGTCTTGTTACGAGTGACAGTGACTTTACGCGCCTTGCGATAAGGCTGCGCGAGGCAGGAAAGCTTGTGGTAGGTATCGGCGAGCTTAAGACTCCGCGCGCTTTTACTATCAGTTGTCACCATTTCTGTTATCTGAATCAGATGTGTGAGCCGGAGGGTACGCTTGATGAAAAGGCTATCCGTAAGGCGGTGCTGGATTATGTCGGAGAGCACGAGGGCGAGCGTATCGACCTTGCAAGAGTAAGCGCAGTGCTGACCTCGCGCTTTGGAAATATAAATCTGGATGAGCTTGGGTACAAGCGTTTTTCATCGTTTATTGACAGCTTTAAGGAGCTTCGCCGCAGCAACACCTTTGTGTCACTGAAAAAGAAAAAGGCAGAGCTTCCTGCCCCTGTTGTTAATGCTGACGAGGTCACTGAGGATCAGATAGTAACGGCGATAAAGGATTATTTTGGCGAGTATGCTCCGCAGAATGACAACATGATGAAGATCGAGAGCTATATTGCAAAACGCTTTGGAAAGATCGATTTTTCAAGATTCGGATCAAAGAGATTTGCAAAGTTTGTTGATAAGCACAGCTGCTTTAAGAGAAACGGCACAACGATAGAGCTTTCAGCTGTTACATCCACCGAGCTTAATGCAGTTGTATTCCGCGATGAGGTGGTTGCTTACGCAGAGGAAAACGGCTCAAAAGGCGGCAATATCGGTCAGCTTAACAACTATCTTATCGGAAAGTATGGCAAGAATTATTACCGCGGTCTTGGATTTGATGATTTTCATGCTGCACTGGATTCTGTCGCTGAGATATCCGCTGACAACAATCTTATATTCTTAAAAGAAAATGCGCCTGCCATTGCCTACGAGGAAATAACGACCGATAAGGCAGCCGAGGCTGTAAGAGCGTACGCGGCGGAATATATGCCGCATGGCGGAAACATCGGGCAGCTCAACAACGCGCTGATGTGCAGGTTTGGCAAGAGCTATTGTGCAGATCTTGGTTTTGCTGATTACAAGTCAATGCTTGCGGCAATAGATGGTGTGATAGTAAAGCGCAACCGCATCTATGCTGCGATAGTGAGCGAGCAGGCGGCAGAGGATATATCCGAGCCCGAAGTACAGGAAGCACCCTCCAATGATAATATTCAGATACCTGCCGAGGAGGTCGAGGAGATAATAGTTGAGCAGACACCTGACAAGCCCGATATGAATGCTATTCGCCGCGATGTATTGAATTTCGTTGCAGTGGCAGAAAAGGGCGCGGGTCTGTCGGCGCTTGGCAAGGCACTTGATGAAAAGTATGGCAAGGGAGTCCTGAAAGAGATGGGCTTTGCCTCCATGCGCAAGCTTGCGGCTGAGATCAATGGTATAGTTATCAGATCGAATAAGCTCTATATCGACGAGGAGTTCGCAAAGCAGACCGAGGAGATTGAGCAGTATGTGATAGACTATGCAAATGGCAGCGGCAAGCGAAGTGTACGCGCACTCGCAACACAGCTTAAAAAGAAGTTTGAGGGTTTTGATTTCCGCAACTACGGATTTGATAAGTTCACGGATTTTATCAATGCCATAGACGGAGTCAAGGCTGACAGATATCATGTTTCCTCTGTAAAGGAGGATTGATATGGATAACAGGTTTTCCAGAACAGAGCGTATTTTCGGCGAAGATGGCATGAAGAAGCTCAGAAATTCAAGAGTTGCGGTATTCGGTGTTGGCGGAGTAGGCAGTTATATCGCGGAGGGTCTTGCGCGAAGCGGTGTGGGTCACATTCATCTTATCGACAGCGATGATGTGGATATCACCAATCTCAACCGTCAGATAGAAGCGCTGACTGATACAGTAGGACAGCCGAAAGCCGAGGCAATGAAAGAGCGCATATTACAGATAAATCCCGAATGTGACGTTGTAGTTCACAACTGTTTCTTTCTACCGGACAATTCCGACACCTTTGATTTTACCGAGTATGACTATGTAGCGGATGCCGTTGATACTGTCACGGCAAAAATAGAGCTTGTCATGAAAGCGCAGCGCGAGGGTACGCCGATAATAAGCAGTATGGGCACTGGTAATAAGCTCTGCCCTGCCATGCTGGAGGTATCGGATATCTACAAGACCTCGGTCTGTCCATTGGCGAGGGTGATGCGTCAGGAGCTGAAAAAGCGTGGCATAAAGAAACTTAAGGTCGTTTATTCAAAGGAAGAGCCGATAAAGGCTCTTGCTTCAGATGAGGAAAACGTGCATCGTCGTAATATTCCGGCAAGCGCGGTGTTCGTGCCTGCGACGGCGGGGCTTATAATCGCTTCGGAGATAGTCAAGGATATATTGAAAACGATCTGAAAACAGAAACTCCCCTGAAATTCAGGGGAGTTGATTTTTATTTAAGCTTGCTCAGAATTATCTCGGATATTCTGTAAAGCGGAGCCTGAACAGTGACTGCTCCGAGCTTATACGCTTCCATCGGCATTCCGTAGACCACGCAGGTCTCTTTGTCCTGACCGATAGTGAATGCGCCCGCCTCTTTCATTTTCAGCAGACCGTCTGCACCGTCCTTGCCCATTCCTGTAAGGATCGCGCCGATCGCATTGGACTTTGCGACCTCTGCCACACTTCTGAACATGACATCCACCGACGGGCAGTGACCCGACACTTTTTCTCCCTTTTTAGAGGAGATATAGTATCCCTTTGCGTCTTTACATAACGTCAGGTGATGCTCGCCTGCACCTATTATGACAAGACCGCTGCGAAGTCTGTCGCCGTCCTCTGCTTCCTTGACGTGTACCTTGCAGCCACGATCAAGTCGCTCGGAATAAAGCTTCGTAAATCCCGCAGGCATATGCTGCACCACGATGACGGGTGGCATATCGGCAGGAAAGCCTTTGATAACGTGTTCAAGTGCCTCTGTTCCGCCTGTGGAAGCACCAAGCGCAATAACTACATCACTGTTTCTGATAGTGCCGCTTTGCGGGGCAGGAACAGGAGAAGCTTGCTTTGCAGCCTCATTTTTACTCGGTATCTGCATCTGCGGTATACCGTGGCGGTCAGAGCCAAGCGTTGGAGCGCTGTCCGGATCAGCTTTTGCTCTGGATCTGTTTGCTGAAAGACCCTTTGTATAGGCTCTTTTGATGCAGCCGCAGACCATGTTTGCAAACTGCTGCATTTCCGTGTTGGTTCGTGTATGGGGCTTTGCGATAAACTCTGCTGCGCCTGCATTTACGGCCTCATCCTGCTTATCAGCGCATGATGAGATCACGATAGTAGGAATATAATACTGCGGCAGCAGCTTTTTAAGAAATGCGATACCGTCCATACGGGGCATTTCAATATCAAGCGTCATTACGTCCGGTTCATATTTTACGATCATATCGCGTGCCGAGTAGGCATCGCCCGCGGTTCCGACTATCTCGATCTGTTCGTCTTTCTGCACATAACGCGCAAGTACCTCGCGAAACAGTATCGAGTCGTCAACGACCAGCAGTTTAATTTTTCTCATAGCCGGACTCTCCCCATTACTTTAACGGTCTGCGATAGATTGCAGGCTTTATGTATTCGAAATTCGATGAATTACGCTGAACGCTTTCCGCGTGCCCGATATAGAAATAACCGCCCGGCTTAATTACATCGTAAAATCTGTTTATCAGCGCGTTTTTAGTCGGCTGATCGAAATATATCATTACATTTCGGCAGAATATGAGATCGAACGGACGCATCTTATAGTTGTTAGGCATCGGTTCCATCAGGTTGAATGGCTTGAAGATGATCTCCTTTTTGATAGCGTCACAAATCTCATATTTACCGTCACCGAGGGGCTTGAAGTATTTGCTTTTCCATTCGGGGCTAAGGCCCTTCATGCCGTCCTCGCTGTAAATTCCGCGCTTTGCCTTATCCATAACGCTGTGGGAGATATCTGTTGCCAGTATTCTTGTATCCCAGCGCGCTTTATCTCTGCCGAAATACTCATTCAGCAGCATAGCGGTAGTATAGCACTCCTCGCCTGACGAGCAGCCTGCGCTCCATATGCGTATCTCGCGTGTCTTTGCGTTTGATACTATATATGGCAGTATTACATCTTTCAGGTATGTATAGTGCTCGGGCTCGCGCATGAAGAATGTGTGGTTTGTTGTAAGCTTATTCAGTATCGTAGTCACTTCCGCGCCGGAGGTGTCCGCTATCACCGCGTCGAGATAGTCGTTGTAGCTTTTAAATCCGCGGTCCTTCAGCATATTGCTGAGGCGGCCCTGAATAAGCACTCTTTTTGCGGCAAGATTTATGCCGTAATTGTCGTGCATAAACGCTACAAGGCGTTCAAACTCGCGATCGGTCAGTTCCATATCACACCTCGTCGCCCAGCAGCTTTTCTACATCGAGGATAAGCTTTACGATGTCGCCGGAACGGATCATATACTGGATAAATGCGTTTGTATTTACAGAACGGTTGTCAGGTGTTGCGGTGATGTCGCTGGAGTAGATATCCTCAACGTCTGCAACTCTGTCAACGATAACGCCTACTGTTATATCATCGATGCACATGATGATAGTGCAGGTCCTGCTTGTGTAGGGGATCTCCTCCTTGCCGAAGCGCAGGCGGATATCTATAACAGGAACCACCTTGCTTCGTACATTGATGATACCTTTTATGTACTTGGGAAGATGAGGCACCCATGTGATATGCGGAACCTCAATGATCTCAACCACATTTTCGATCTCAACGCCATATACCTGCTCGCCTACATAGAATGTCATTACCTTACCAAGGATTCGTCTTTCGGCGGAGGCTTTTTTATCTCCGGACTGCTGCTTTGCAACAGCCTCTTTAATTACATCATTTGTCATATATCTGTCCTCCTATTATCCGATAAGCGAATTAGTGTCTATGATAAGCGAGATGCTGCCATCGCCCATGATCGTACAGCCGGAAAGACCCTGACTCTTGATGTTGTATCTTGCGAGGTAATTCGGGAACGGCTTTACAACCACCTGCTGCTCGCCGATAAGCTTGTCAGCGAATATGCAGACGGTCTTATTATCGGTCTCTACAAGAAGCAGGATACCCTCTGTGAGGTCGGTGACCTTTGTTTCGATACCGAACTTCTCGTGCATTCTGAGTATGGGATAGCAGATACCTCTGATCATGATCATCTCATTATTGTCGGTATCGTGGAGGATCTGGCTCTCCTCTGCCTTGAAGCTTTCGCGGATAGTGGAAATCGGAACGGTGAACACGAGGTCGCCGCAGGTAACTTCCATACCGTCGATGATAGCGAGGGTGAGCGGGATCTTGATAATGAATGTGGTGCCGTGACCCTTCTTACTGTCGATGGTGATAGAGCCGCCGCACTTTTCAACGTTAGCCTTAACAACGTCCATACCAACGCCTCTGCCGCTGAACTCGGTTGCCTGTTCGTTGGTAGAGAAGCCGGGCAGGAGGATCATGCTCTGGATCTCCTTCTCGGTGTATTCGTTATCGGGCTTTGTGAGCAGGCCCTGCTTTTTAGCCTTCGCAAATACCTTTTCGGGATCGATACCGTTACCGTCGTCGGAAATAGTGATTATTACTTCACCCGAGCTGTTTGTAGCGGCAAGCTTCAATGTGCCCTTCTCGGGTTTGCCTGCGTTGATTCTGTCCTGTACATCCTTCTCGATGCCGTGGTCCATACAGTTTCTTACAAGGTGCATCAGCGGATCCTGTAAGCTGTCGACGATAGACTTATCGACCTCTGTATCCTCGCCCTCGATAACGAAATCTACATCCTTGTCAAGCTTCTTTCTCATATCGCGGACGATTCTGTTCATCTTCTGGAACACGCCTGCAAGAGGAACCATTCGGATGGACATTACTGTATCCTGAAGCTCGCTTGTAAGCTTTCTGAGCTGTCTTGCAGCCTTGCTGAAGCTCTCAAGCTCAAGACCCTCGAGGTCGGGGTTGGAGATTACCATGGACTCTGTGGTGATGATCTCACCTACTATATCATGCAGCGCATCCAGCTTTGCGAGGTTTACGCTGATGAGGTTCTGCTTCTGTACCTGCTGTACGCCACCTGTGGACTGTGCCTTTTCAACTGCTGTCTGAGCCTTTTCGATAGAGGGATCCTTGGCTGCGGGAGCAGCGGAGGAAGCAGGCTTTGCAGCAGAGGAGGAAGAAGCCGCTTTGGTTTCTTCGGCCTTGTTGTCGGTGGGTACGGAGAGGATCTCATACGACTGAACGTTCAGTGCGTTTTCGATCTGCTTTATTACAAAGTTTACGTTATCGATCGCAACGAATTTGATAAGGAAGCCCTTTTCGATAATTGTCTTGGATGTTTCGGGGTTTGTTTCAACATCTGCAGGCTCAAACTCGAGATGCGAGCACTCTTCCTTGATAGTGTTGATAAGCAGGAATGCACGCAGATTCTCCATCTGGCAGCCGTCCTCAAAGAATACTCTAACAACGGTCTTACCTGCGTCATCGGCGGAAACTCCGCCTGCAGCGGCTGCGTCGCCGCCCTTATTATCCTCGGCGGGAGCAGGCTCCTGACCGAGCAGAACATCTCTCGCCTTCAGCAGCTTGTCGATAAGATCGGAGAAATCCGTGCTTTCATACTCGCCGCCGTCGTGGTTCTGGATAGCTTCTATCTGAGCCTTGTAAGAGTCGGATACCTGGAATACCAGATCGTATACGAAGCTTACATCTGTGATGACATCGGGATTCTCACGGATAACGAAGAACATATCCTCCGCCTTATGAGCAAGCACCGACAGATTATCAAAGCCCATCATTGCGGACGAGCCCTTGATAGTGTGCATGATACGGAAAATCTCCTTGATGTCCTCACTGTCAAAGCAGTTCGCCTGCTCTGTCCTCAGCAGGATCTCATCGAGCTGCTCGAGAAGTGAGTTTGTTTCATAGAAGTACATGTCAAGCATAGCTTCCATGCCGGGTTCGATTCTTGCCATAATAACAGTCCTTTCCGATGTGCATTTCTGCACTAATTCCATTATTTTGTTTTGCCATGCAAAAATTTTTTAAAAAACACTTTATTATTCCGAGAATTTATGCTACAATAATATCAGATACTATTGAAGGGAAGTGAGACCCGTGGCACAAATTCCTCAGATAAATAACCCCATCACTGCCAAAAACTATAATTACAGCTCCCGTCCTATGGACGCAAATACCGAGCCTTTTGACATAGTCAAGCTGACAGGTGTCGGCGGCGCGGGAAATTCTTCCGATGCCGGTACCAGAAGCCGTCTTGAGATGGGAAACCGCGAGCTTATCCCGCTGTCGGTGCAGGTCGCCAAAGATCCGACTCTTGCGGTGGAAACGCTCAAGGATCTGCTTAATGTCGAGGTTCTGAACCAGGCTCTCATCACCGGCCATACCGAACTTTACGGTAAGCTTGAGGATCTTGCGAGAGATCTGTATGTAACTCCTCAGGAGCTGGTACAGGAGATCCAGAATCAGGAACAGCAGAACACAATGTTCAGCGGTCATGAGTTTTATGATGTTCTGCGTGAGGTTGCTAAGACCACCACCGATCCGTCTACAAAAGAGCTTATCGGTAATCTTCTTAAATCACTGAACTTCGCACAGAACAAGAACGAGATACTCGGCGCGCTCCGTGCTAATATGAAATTCTTATCCGAGTACTTCTCTCCGAATGAAAAGCTGTCTGCAAAGCTTATGAGTCTTTCCCAGCAATGGGGTGCAGATGATGCCGAAAAGTTTTTTGATTATCTCAAGACAGA
>JAZQEQ010000055.1:0-8923 GCA_045539055.1 Oscillospiraceae bacterium
CGCTTTTTCATGACGTTCGGTCAGAGCTATCTTACACACATGAAGTGCCTTGAAAACGTAGGAATGCTCTCCACAGCGCCCATCAATTACGAGGGTCACGAGATAGTTCCTATCCAGTTCTTAAAGGCGCTGCTGCCCGATCCTGCGTCCCTCGGTCCGCGCACAAAGGGCAAGACCAACATCGGCTGCATCTTCACAGGCGTTAAGGACGGCAAGGAAAAGACCTACTACATCTACAACGTATGCGATCATCAGGAGTGCTACAAGGAAGTCGAGTCACAGGCTATCTCCTATACAACAGGCGTTCCTGCGATGTGCGGCGCGCTCATGCTGCTGACAGGCAAGTGGAACAAGGCGGGCGTATACACCGTTGAGGAGTTCGATCCCGATCCCTATATCGAGGCACTCGACAAGTACGGACTTCCCCACCGCGAGAGCCACGCTCCCGTGCTGGTAGACTGATATGACGATACAGGAAAGGCTGCTGACAGCCGACCTCAGAACGCCGTGCTATGTACTGGACGAGGCAAAGCTCATCGCAAACGGCGAGGTGCTTAAGGGTGTTCAGGACAGGACAGGCTGCAGGATACTGCTTGCGCAGAAGGCGTTCTCGAATTACGATATGTACAAGTCGATAGCGCCGTATCTCGCAGGAACGGAGGCAAGCGGCCTGTATGAGGCAAGGCTAGGCGCAGAGGAGATGCCCGATAAGGAGTGTCATGTTTTCTGTGCGGCGTACCGCGAGGACGAGTTCACAGAGCTTCTGAAATACGCTGGGCATATCGTGTTCAACTCGCCGTCGCAGCTGAAGAAATTTGGTGAGCGCGCAAAAGCGGCAGGCAAGAGCGTGGGACTTCGTATAAATCCCGAATGCTCCACACAGGAGGGGCACGAGATATACGACCCCTGCGCAAAGGGCAGCCGCCTTGGCACAACTCTCGCCCAGTGGAACGCCGAGATGACAGAGGGGCTTATATCGCTTCTTGACGGGCTGCATTTCCATACCCTCTGCGAGCAGAACAGCGACGCGCTTGAAACGACTCTCGGCGCGGTGGAGGAGAAATTCGGCGCGTATCTCAGCCGTATGAAATGGCTCAACATGGGCGGCGGTCACCACATAACGCGCGAGGATTACGATATCCCGAGGCTTGAGAGGTGCATCGTCCGTATGCGCGACAGATACGGACTTCAGATATATCTTGAGCCTGGAGAGGCCGTGGCACTGAATGCTGGCTATCTTGTGACAACGGTGCTTGACACGCTGAAAAACGGCGACACCGATATCGCTGTTTTAGATATGTCGGCGGCGTGTCACACTCCCGATGTTATAGAGATGCCGTATCGTCCGCCGCTGTATAAGTCGGGCGAAAAGGGCGAGCTTCCGCATACCTATCGCCTTGGAGGGCCTACCTGCCTTGCAGGTGATATCGTGGGCGATTACAGCTTCGGTGAGCCGCTGAAAGAGGGCGACAGGCTGGTTTTCGAGGATATGGCGATATACTCGACCTGCAAGAACAACACGTTCAACGGAATGCCGTTGCCCGATATATGGGCGGCTAAAGCGGACGGAAGCTATGAGCTTCTCGCGCGCTTCGGCTATGAGGATTTCAAGTATCGACTCGGCAGTAAAAAATAACGAATATAATATTTCCCCGATGTCTTTTTATTATATCGGGGAAATTTTTTTTGAAGATCAATGTAACCTTTCCGTAATTTCACGAGTTATATTTAGCGAAGACCAAAAAAACACGCACTAAGGTGCAGACGGAGGAAATTATGAAAATGAACAAGATCGCGATCATCGCAACAATGGCAGCAATGACAGGACTGGCAACAGTGATAGGCTATGCGGACAACAGCAAGTCCGACGAGGCTAAGGTAAAGCCCACAGCTGAGGTGGTACAGGTAGCTGAAGCCGAGGAAGTAACAGAGCCAGCAGAGGTCATCACCTGTGAGTATGAGAATAAGTCGGCGTACGATGTTGATTTTACTTACAACGTAAGTGAAAACGCAGAGAGCGCAAGCGTAACGGTCGGAGGACATGACGGAGTTTACTGGACCTATGACACTGGTGAGTACGAGGTAGCAGAGTACTGCCGCATGGAGCTGCTGAATTCCCCCAAGGGCATGATTGTTATCAACGAGGGCGGTGTTATCACAGGACTTGACGAGTTTACAGGCGAGGTGCTCTGGCAGAACTGCGACTACAACGGCGGCGGTTCGCTCAGCCTTGTGGACGACCGCGGCTTTATCTACATCGCAGGAAACGGCGACGCTTCTCTGCTGGTGATCGACAGCTTAGGAAATACACTGATCGGCATAAGCAATTTCGGCGAATTTTTCTGGCCTGTTGATATGCAGCTTTGCGGCGACGAGCTTACCATCACCTTTGACAGCGACAACGACGCGGCGGCAGTAATTGATGTTTCAGGCATCAGCGATAACAAGTTTTCGATCTGCATGAGCCGTTAAGAAGAAACTATGTAATAAAAAAGCGTCACTGAGGTGGCGCTTTTTTAATTTACGGTTGACAAGCCCCGATTTTTCTGCTAAACTGTATGTATTACTTTATATGGAAAGGAAACTGTTTTCTATGGATATGATAGGAACGTTCTGGGCGCTTGTACCGCCGCTCGTTGCGATAATACTGGCGCTCATCACCAAAGAGGTGTTCAGCTCGCTTTTTGTCGGCATCCTCATCGGTGCGCTGTTCTATGCGGGCTTCAATATCGAGACCGCTATGAACCACATGATAGATAACGGCTTTGTTGCTTCACTTGCTGATCCTTATAACGTCGGAATCCTGATATTCCTCGTTATTCTCGGCACGATAGTCTGTCTTATGAACAAGGCGGGTGGCTCGGCGGCTTTCGGCGAATGGGCAAAGGCCCATGTAAAGAGCCGCGTTGGTGCGCAGATAATGACGATGCTGCTCGGTGTAGTCATCTTCATCGACGACTATTTCAACTGCCTTACAGTCGGCAGCGTTATGAAGCCTGTTGCAAGAAAGCACAACATCTCCTCCTCAAAGCTTGCGTATCTTATAGACTCCACAGCTGCTCCCGTCTGCATCATCGCGCCTATTTCTTCGTGGGCTGCCGCAGTTACAAGCAACATTGAGTCGGGTGACGGCTTTGCGCTGTTTATCGAGGCGATCCCTTACAACTACTACGCGCTGCTTACTCTTGTATTCGTTATCGGCGTTATCCTGCTGAAGATAGACTTCGGTCCTATGAAGAAGTATGAGATGCTCGCTGCTGCAGGCGAGGATCCCGGCGACGAGGAGTCAGATACCAAGGAGCTTGAAACAGTCGCGATCGGCAAGGGCAAGGTGTTCGACCTTGTATTCCCCATCATCACGCTCATCGTTGCCTGCATCTTCGGTATGATCTATACAGGTGGCTTCTTCTCGGGTGTTGATTTCATTACAGCTTTTGCTGACTGCGACGCGTCCAAGGGTCTTGTTATAGGCTCGCTCATCGCGCTCATCCTGACTATAATCGTATACCTTATCAGACGTGTTATTCCGTTCAGAGTGTGCATGGCGGCTATCCCCGAGGGCTTCAAGGCAATGGTGCCCGCTATCCTTATCCTGACCTTTGCATGGACACTCAAGAACATGACCGACAGCCTCGGCGCAGATATCTTTGTTGACACTGTTGTACGCGAATATGTTGTAGACCTGCAGTTCCTCCTGCCTGCTATCATCTTCCTTATCGCGGCAGGCATCTCCTTTGCTACAGGCACCTCCTGGGGCACATTCGGTATCCTTATCCCGATCGTTGTAAGCATCTTCGAGAACGTTGACCCCACGATGATGGTCATCTCCATCTCCGCGTGCATGGCAGGCTCGGTATGCGGCGACCACTGCTCGCCTATCTCCGATACCACCATCATGGCATCGGCAGGAGCACGCTGTGTTCATGTAAAGCACGTTGCGACACAGCTCCCCTACGCTCTGACAGTTGCTTCGATATCCTTTGTGATGTATCTCATAGCGGCGCTTATTAAAAATCCCATAATCAGCCTTGTTATCGGACTTGCTCTCACCATTGCGGTGCTGTTCGGACTTAAGTGGCTGACCACACGCAAAGCAAGAAAGAGCGAATAAATAAAAACACAAACAAAAATACCCGAGAAGAAATTCTCGGGTATTTTTTTATCTCTGTACCGTGAACGAATCCTCGCCGTAAACGAGGTGCACCGTGCCGTCCGTTTCAACGGCGGCGGTGAATCCGTCCTTGTCGTCAAACAGCGTGAACGCCGTGTTGGTCTTTCCGAATACTGCGTATTCCGATATCATCGAAACACCGTCAAAGTAGGTGTACGCTGCGCCACAGAGCGTTTCGTCAGCGAACAGCAGCGTGTTGCCGCCGCAAAGCTCTGCGCTCTTTCCCTCGGCAGGGGAAACAGGTCTTGTCCAGCTGCCTGCCTCGATCACCTTGTCGGCATCGTTGCGCTTGTACAGCGTAAGCTTAAGTTCCTTTTCGCTGATAGAGCAGGTCAGCGCGTAGTTCTCGCGGATCGCGCCGTCTGCTGCCTTGAACTCAATGAATTTCGGCTCCTCGGGGTTTGAGATATCGGCAGCGTTGAGCACATCGTTCTCGCCGCAGATGTAGAGTATTCCGTCCTCGATATACAGCGAGGTCATCTCCTCGGGAATTCCCGTGACAGCCGAAACAGGCTCGAAGTCAAAGCTGCGCAGGTATATCTTCATCTCGCCATTCTCGTCCTTTTCAGCAGTGGCGATGATAGGCTGGATATCTTCAAATTCTATCGTGCTGTCGTAAGGCTCGGCGTCCTCGGGAAGCCTCGTCATAACGACATCTCCCATATCGCAGGTGAGAAGCCCTGCAATGTCAAGCAGCTCAGGCGCACCCTCGTTGTCGAGCGTAATGAGCCTGCTGCCCTCGTCCGTCAGCATTATTGCCATAAACTCCTCGGAGTCGCTGTAAATGGGGTCTCCGAGTGCCGCGGTCGTGCTTATCATATCGCCGTTTTCGAGACTGTATTTACCGAATACCGCGTAGCCGCAGCCGCTGTTTTTGCCGTCGGTCACGATGCTTTCGGCGGGGATGGCCTTTATCTCGCCGCCTGTTTCGTAAAGCGGCAGGTATTTTTCGCTATCCGAAACAGTGAAGCTCTCGCTGAATTTCGGCACATACACCGTACCGAGCGAAATGCTTTCAGGTGCTATTGTGATATCTGTCAGCTTTCCTTGCTGCGATGTGATGTATAGCTGCTTTCCGCTCTCATCGTACGCTGCAAAGCCCACGCTGTCCTCGCCCGAAAATACAGCGATAAGCTGCTTCGGCGAGGTCGCGATATCAATAAACCTTGTGCCCTCGGGCGGCTGTATAGTTGTTTTGGTGACAAGTGCGCCGTCCTGTTCGCCATAGATCGTGATAAGCTCAGGGCTTACGGCAAACGCGCTGCTGCCGACCGTGTAACAGCCAAGCTCCTCGGGCTTTGTTATCAGCACATCTCCGAAAAGCTGCTGCCTGCCGTTACTGAAGCTGTACGCGCTCTCGCCGCCGATATTTCCGCTGCCGTTATCGTAGGCATAGAATATCTCGGCAAACAGCGTTTCCTGACTCTCAGCGAAGCTTGCTGTGGGGAGTGCTGTCACAGCAGGCTCAAATCCCACATAGTCCATCGTGACGCCAAGACCTATCAGCACCGCCGCACCTACTGCCGCAGCCGCTATCTTTCCCTTGTGACGGTCAACGGGCTTTTCCTCGTCGTAGTATGTATCGAACTCGTCGTTCTTGCTGTATTCCTTTTTGGGAAGCTGTCTGCCTGTCAGCACAGGCGCAGGCTCGTCCTCGTCTTCCTCGTCAGGGTCTTCCTCGGTTTCATCCGGGTCGCTCTCGTCACTGACTATCTCCTCGTCCTCGCCGTATTCTTCGTCGGGGTCGGTTTCGGGAACGCTGTCGTCAGTCTCGTTTTCGTGGTCGTCATCGGAGTCGCCATAAGCTTCCTCGTCGAAGCTCTCGGGCTCGTCCTCTGTGATATCCGCGCTCTCCTGCGGGATATCCTCGTAAGGCTGCTCCTCGTCCTCGTATTCGTCCTCCTGCTCCTCGACGGGCTGCACCTTTTCAATGCGCATGGTCAGCGTGCGCTCCCATATCTGGCGCGCAGTGTACAGCATACGCGTGTAGTCCTGCGAGGTAAGCCCCGACTCCTCCAGCGTCACAACGAGCGACTGCAGGTTCATCGCAGGGTTGTTTTCGATCTTCTCGACTGCCGATGCGGGCGCGTTGCAGCCCTTCAGCAGGTACAGAAAGTCCGCTGAGCCTATTCCGAGTGCCCTTACGCGGTTGAGAAATGTAAATGCGTCAAGCTCGGGAATCATCGGCTCGTCATCGTCAGCGAGTATTGCGGTGATGTTCTGAGGCATAACGCTCTCAGGTACGACCTTTTCGCTCATGTATTCATACAGCTTTGATACCGTCAAGCGTATCCCTCCTTTTCAGTCAAGCTCAAACGCGGTAAGCGCGCGGTCAAGCTTCTTTTTCACCGTGGACAGCGACAGTCCCGTAAACTGCGCTATCTCCTCGGGGCGGAATCTGCCTCCCACATACAGCGCACAGACAAGTCGCTCTGTATCGGGGAGTATATTGAATTCCTGCTTGATATCTATGCCGTCCTCATTGGGGCGGAGCTTTTCTTCGTCATAGCGCACCTCTCTGCCCTCGGCGGCGTATTCCTTGAATCTCACCTTGATGCCGTTGCAAAGGTGCTTCATCATATAAAGACGGAAAGAGCCCTCGTTATGCAGCTTTCCGATGTTCTGAAATCCGCTTTTTATCGTAGCGGTGACGGTCTGCACAGCGTCAGCGTCATCCGCAAGTGAATAGAACGCGGTATAATACATCTCGCGGTACAGCGTTTCGTACAGCTTTCCGAAGTATTTCATTCCGCCGTTAGCCGCAAGCTCCTGCAGCTCCTTGTATTCCTGTTTCTCCACGAGATCACCGTCCTTTTAAAGTTCTATCCAGAATCGTTTTACAGTCTTTCCGTTTGCCTCGGTGGTGCGCTCAAACACACCTCCGTTTGCGAGTATCGTGCGCTCGCTCGCGATGTTGTCATGGTCGCAGCACAGCAGCACTCTTTTTAAGCCGAGCAAGCGGCAGTTTTCAAGATCCAGCCGCAGCATCTCTTTTGCGTAGCCGCGGCGGCGGTCGTTAGGCCTTACGGAGTAGCCGATGTGACCTGCCCATTCGCTCAGAGCCGCGTTGTCAAGACTGTGGCGCAGGTCGATGATGCCGACAAGGCGGTTGTCGGTCGACCTTACCGCAAGGTAGGTATCGGAGCGCACATAGCCTTTGGGACAAAGCGCGGGGTCGGCAAGCTTTGATATCTCGTCCAGCCATTCCTGCGCGCTGTCGCATCTGCGGAGATTTCCGCAGCCGCCCATGCACTCGGACGGGTCGTTTTCGAGAAACTCCCTGCGGTACTGCATTATCTGTCCTGCGTATTCAGTTGTTGGTCTTACCAGTTTGATTGAGTACATGATATCCTAAATCTGCGGCAGGGGTCACCTGCCGCAAAAATGTTTTATTTATTGCTTTGTTGTTTACCAGACCGTTTATTCCTGTGGCTCGATTATAGCAATACCAAGTTCCTTAAGTTGTTCATCTGCAACAACAGAGGGAGCTTCGCTCATCAGCTCGCTTGCGTTCTGCACCTTGGGGAATGCGGTAACATCGCGCAGGCTGTCGCAGCCGCACATCAGCATTGCAAGACGGTCAAGACCGATACCTGCGCCGCCGTGGGGAGGTGCACCGTACTTGTATGCGTCAACAAGGAAGCCGAACTTCGCGTCGATCTCTTCCTTTGTCAGACCCAGCAGCTCGAACATTCTCTGCTGCAGCTCGTAGTCTGTGATACGGATAGAGCCGCTTGACAGCTCAACACCGTTCAGTACAAGGTCATAAGCCTTTGCGCGAACCTTTTCCTTGTCTGTTTCAAGGTATTCAAGGCACTCGTCCATAGGCATTGTGAAGGGGTGGTGCATTGCGAGCCACTCGCCGCTCTCCTCGTCATACTCGAAGAAGGGGAACTCTGTGATCCACAGGAAGTTCCAGCCCTCGGGGATGATGTCGAGCTGCTTTCCGAGCTTCAGACGGAGTGCACCGAGAACGGGAAGAGTCACCTTGTTCTTGTCTGCAACGATAAGAGCAACGTCGCCCTTTTCGCAGCCGAGAGCCTTGAGGATAGCCTCAAGCTCGCCCTCGCCCATGAACTTTGCGAAAGAGCAGTTGGGAGCGTCCTCTACCCATCTTACATAAGCAAGACCCTTTGCGCCGATGCCGCGAACGAACTCGGTCTGCTTGTCGATCTCTTTTCTTGTCAGCTTGTCAGCCGCGCCCTTTGCAACGATACCGCGAACAGAGCCGCCGTTTGCGATAGCGTCTGTGAATACGCTGAAGCCGCAGTTCTTTACGATATCGGAGATATCTGTGATCTCCATGCCGAAGCGTGTATCGGGCTTGTCGGAGCCGTAGCGCTCCATAGCCTCATTGTAGGTGAGTCTGGGCAGGGGTGTGGGGATGTCCACATTCAGCACCTGCTTGTACAGACGCTGAACAAAGCCCTCCAGCATTTCAAGGATATCCTCAACGTCAACAAAGCTCATCTCAAGGTCGATCTGAGTGAACTCGGGCTGACGGTCAGCACGCAGATCCTCGTCGCGGAAGCAGCGTGCAAGCTGGATATATCTGTCCATGCCCGAGATCATCAGCAGCTGCTTGTAGATCTGGGGGCACTGGGGAAGTGCATAGAACTTGCCGTTGTGGATACGCCTGGGAACCATATAGTCACGCGCACCCTCGGGTGTAGACTTTATCATCATGGGAGTTTCGATCTCATAGAAGCGGTTCTCGTAGAAATACTCTCTTGCGCACTTTGCAACCTCGTG
>JAZQEQ010000056.1:0-1717 GCA_045539055.1 Oscillospiraceae bacterium
TGCAGTAGCGGCAGGAGGTGCAGGGCAGTCTGTTTTCGGAGATGATGCGGTCCGCTATCTTCATGACAGCCGCTGTTTCCTCAACGCTCAGGGGCTTGTGCTCGGAGAAGGTCTTGAGGTTGTCTGCGACCTGCTCGTCATTGGACATTCCCGAAAGGGTCATCACGACCTCGGGCAGGCTCTGTAAAAATCTGAACGACCACGCGGCGATGCTCTCATCGGGGCGCAGGTCTTTAAGCATCTTCTCCTCGTTTTCGGGGAGGTTTGCAAGCTGACCGCCGCGCACAGGCTCCATTACCCATACGGGGACGTTGTATTCCTTAAGAAGCTCCACCTTTTCCTTTGCGCACTGCATGGTCCAGTCCAGCCAGTTGAGCTGTATCTGACAGAACTCCATATCCTTGCCGTAAGCGTCAAGGACGCGCTTCATGGTAGCGTAGTCGCCGTGAGTCGAGAAGCCGAGGTGCTTTATCCTGCCCTTTTTCTTCTGCTCCATAAAGTAATCGAAAACGCCGTACTTCGGGTCAAGGTACGCGTCGAGATTGTAGTCGCAGACGGTGTGGAAAAGGTAGAAATCGAAATAGTCAAGCTCGCACTTCCTGAGCTGTTCCTCGAATATCTCCTCCACTCTCGCCATGTTGTTGGTGTCGTAGCCAGGGAACTTTGTTGCTATGTAGTAGCTGTCGCGGGGGTATTTCTTCAGAAGCTTTGCGGTGACTATCTCGGACTGTCCGCTGTGATAGCCGTAGGCTGTGTCGAAGTAGTTGATGCCGTTCTTTATGGCATTGTCGAACATCTCCGCCACTCTCACCTCGTCGATGCGGTCATCCTTTCCGTCGATGCAGGGAAATCTCATGCATCCCATACCGAGCGCGGAAAGCTGCTTGTCCTGAAATTTGTTGTAGAGCATAAAGCACCTCCTGTAAATATCTGTTACCACATAGTATAGCATAAAACCACACGCATTGCAATAACAAATTGACATTTTCTGCATAAAAAAGGCGGAGTTCCCTCCGCCTTTGTATCATGCTTTTTTCGCGAGCTTCTCCGCCACCTTCGGCACAGCCCATTTTGCAAGCGCGTTTATGCCGATCGCGATGCCGATACCGAGTATCATTCCTGCGAGGATGTCTGTCGGGAAATGCACATACAGGTACATTCGCGAGAAAGCCACCGCCACAGCCAGTATGTACGCGGGAATTCCAAGCCTCTTGTCGTGCAGGAATATCACAGTCGCCGCGGTGAAGCAGGCGGTCGTGTGACCCGACGGGAACGAATAATCATGCGGCACAGCTATCAGCATATCCACCGTTTCGTTTATCCAGCAGGGGCGAGAGCGCATCACTAAATTCTTTATCAGCACGTTTCCCACAAGAAGACCCGTCAGCAGTGAGCCGAGGGTCGCGATTCCGCATACCCTGTATTTTTTGAAAAACAGCATCACAAGTCCCACCGCGATGAGGAAGATGCCCTTGTCGCCAAGCATCGTGATGAGCGGCATGAGGAAGTCGAGGAATTCGTTTCTTATGCTCTGTATGCCGTCAAGCACGGCAAAGTCAAAGCTCTGTATCGCTTCAAGCATTATTTTTCTCCTTGTAATTGTTGTAGCCAAAGGCGAAAAAGCACAAAGTATCGTGCGCATATAGCGCCGTCAGATTTTTCGTCAGAGCGTGCAGACCTAGCGCAGTAAGGCTTTGTTGTGCCTTTCAAGCGACGG
>JAZQEQ010000057.1:0-7849 GCA_045539055.1 Oscillospiraceae bacterium
GTAAAAACTGTTTCAGAGCAAAACTACTCTAAATTAAATTATAGCACATTAAATCGAAAAATTCAACTACTTTTTTCAATTTCCTATAATATTATTGGAAATATCGAACGGAGTGGTCTGATAAACGAAATAATTGAGCCAGTTTGTATACAGCAAAGTCGCATGAGAACGCCATTTCATCGCAGGTGACTGTGTAGGATCGTCATCAGGGAAATAATTCACAGGAAGCTTGGGTGCCAGTCCCCTGTTTACGTCACGGAAATACTCCGAAGCGAGCGTATCAGCATCATACTCGGAATGACCTGTAATGAAAAACTGCTTGCTGTCCTCGCTGCAGACAGCATATACACCGGCCTGTTCAGACACTGCCATGACCTTGAGCTGCGGTACTTTTATAATATCCTCAAGCTTTATTTCAGTGTGGCGCGAATGCGGAACATAGAATTCTTCATCAAAGCCTCTGAAAAGACGGGATTTTGGTGTGAGCAGCGTATGCTTGAAAACTCCGAACATCTTTTCGGGAAGCGCGTACTTCGGCACTCCGTAATGATAATAAAGAGCAGCCTGCGCTCCCCAACAGATGTGGAACGTAGAGTGGGAATGAGTTTTCGTCCATTCCATTATATCACAAAGCTCCTGCCAGTATTCCACATCCTCAAAAGCCATCTGCTCCACGGGCGCACCTGTTATGATAAATCCATCAAAGAACTCGTTCCTGATATCCTCGAATGTCTTATAAAATGTCAGAAGATGCTCGCTTGATGTATTCTTACTTGTATATGTAGAAGTCTGTACAAGAGTCACCTCTATCTGAAGCGGCGTATTTGACAAGCAACGCAATATCTGTGTTTCGGTCGCTATCTTCGTAGGCATAAGATTGAGCAAGGCTATCTTTAATGGTCTTATATCCTGATGAAGTGCGCGATACTCCGTCATGACGAAAATATGCTCGTCCTCTAATATACTCTGTGCGGGAAGGCCGTCAGCAATTTTTACGGGCATTTTTATCTTCCTTTCTTAATATCTGTATTATTTTATATGTATTTGATTATATAATAATTGGAGTGTTTTGTCAAGTAATGATATAGTCATTTTGCACTGTTTGAATCTTTATTTTTCTATATCATGAATATTGAAAAATAAAAATCAGTATGGTATACTGTTAATGTATGGTTGAAATAATAGGGTGAAATCTGATCTTAACCTGATTTATATTCAACAAACGTAATTTTAAGGAGGATATTATGACATCAACGAAAAAGAATCGTGTTCTGTCAGTTCTGCTTGCGATCGTTATGGTGCTTGCACTTAACACTGTTTTCTGCTTTCAGGTAGCATACGCAGACACATATGACAACTGGCAGTATACCCTTAGCAACGGTAAAGCTACTCTTACTGCTTATATCGGTACAGCAACAACTGTTACCGCACCTGCCAGGATCAATGGCTATCCTGTACAGAGCATTGCCGGTATATATAGTAACAGCACCAAAACAAAGGTAACATCTATCACTCTCAGCAACGGTATCACCGAGATCGGTGCTTCGGCATTCAAAGGTTATACTTCTCTTTCCAGAGTAACTATTCCTTCTTCCGTTACTACCATCGGCGGCAGTGCTTTTGCTGATTGCACTTCCCTTACAGGTGTAACTATCCCTGCAAACGTTACAAGCATCGGCTCTTCTGCTTTTGAAAACTGTACTTCTCTTGCAAGCGTCACAATGGACTGCAGAGCAACTACTATTCCAAAGTATACATTCTCCGGTTGCACAAAGCTCGCTAAGGTAACACTTCCTGCTACCTGCAAGACCATCGACAACAATGCATTCAATGGATGCACAGCTCTTTCAAACTTAACTCTTCCCGACAGCATCGAAACTATCAACTCAAATGCATTCAAAGATTGCTCCAGCCTTAAAGGTGTTCTTTCTCTCCCCTTTAATATAAGAACAATAGGCGAAGGCGCATTCAAAGGTTGCACGGGTATAACAAGTGTGCTTTTCCCCAACAAAACTAAAAGCATCGGCGAAAATGCCTTTTATGGCTGCTCTTCTCTCTCCAGCGTGTATTTCGGCAACAGTGTTGCTAAAATAGGATCTGCTGCATTTGGTGATTGCCTTGCTCTTGATAAGGCAGTTTTCGGCGGCGAATATGTAAAGATCGATCAGGTATTCGACTATAAGAATATGCCCGTAGTCTACTATCCTTCCAAGAGCACTACAAGCTGGAGAAGCTATACAGGTGCTAAGAGGAATTACGCAAATACCACAAAGATAACCTTATCAGGCAACAAATCAGCTGTCGTTGGTGGCAAAACAACACTTAAGGCTACAATTACTCCCAACACAGCCTCTGTAGGCAATCTCATATACTTCTCTTCTTCCAATCCCAGCATCGCTACAGTAAGCAGCAGCGGTGTAGTTACAGCAAAGAGCAGCGGCTCTGTTGTTATTACTGCAACTACCATCAACGGAACTACTGCTTCAACTACTATCAAGGTAAATCCTAAGGCAGTTACAAATGTAAAGGCAGTTCCCCTGACTACAAGCTCTGTTAAGATCACTTGGAACGCAGGAAGCGAGTCCACTGCTTATATAATATATCGTTCTACTTCTGCAAACGGTACATATACAAAGCTTGCAACCACACTCAATCGTACTTATACCGACAAGGGTCTGACAAAGGGCAAGACCTACTACTACAAGGTTCGTGCTTACATGAACAGCGGCTCTGTTGCATACCAGTCCACTTTAAGCCCCGCTGTTTCCGTAAAGGCAACCTCTCCTGCACCTGCTACTGTCAAGGCTACAAAGTACAAGGCAGGAACAGCAACAATCCAGTGGTCCAAGGCAATCGGTGCTGAAGGCTATCAGGTTGCTTATGCAACCTCTCCCAACGGCACATTCTATGCTGCCAAGGATGTCACAAGCGGCTCTACTCTCGCACTGAGAAAGGGCGGTCTTACTCCCGGTAAGACATACTACTTCAAGGTTCGTTCTTACATCACAGTAAACGGCACTAAGGTATACAGCAACTTCACAAACACAGTTGCAGTTAAGGTTTAATAAACAAAGCTCCGTAAAGCGATTTACGGAGCTTTTATTTTTAATAAAACAAGGAGAGGACATATGCCCTCTCCTTTTTCATGGGAAAACCCTTATTTTTAAAATAACCGCCTTGCCGTGGGTGTGCTATAAAACCCGCTTTCAAGCAGGGTGGGTAAGATCGCCTTCCGGTTTCACGCTCCCTATCATCCGCAGTACGGGAGGTCTGCAATCCGCCGCAAGAGCCGAAATCCCTTTTATAACGTGTTGGATTATATCGACACACCTTAAACGCACATTGTTTTCACAATTTGCAAGGCAGTAAGTTCACCGCTGTGACAAAAATATTATTATCACTCTATCACAGATTATGCGATGGGAAATTATTCAACGTCATCCTCATCGTCATATCCTGCAAACTCAGCAAAACGCTGCAGGAAGATCTCACCGATCTCAGCATATTCAGCATCGTCGTCGATCGTAGCAAGCATAGCCTCGCCGTCTATCTCCTGCTCCTTCAGTACAACAAACTGATCCGCACCCTCTTCATCATCAGTTTCGGGTACGAGCGCATAATAAGTAACACCGTTGTGCTCCATAGCATCTACGAACTCAAAGCGTACAACGTTTCCATCCTCATCTTCGAGCTCTATGATACCCTCTTCCTCATCGAGGACTGCATTATTCATTTCATCAGCCATAACACATATTTCCTTTCACATTTAAAGCCGCTTTTTGCAGCACCATACATTTATTTTACACTAAGTTTGATCGATTGTCAATATGAAAAAAGAAGAAAAAAGGCTTTTTCCGCACTACAGAGCAAATAATCGTAGTTTTGCCTAATTTCTCAAAAACAATATTATATAAATCGCTAACAATAAAGTTGAAAAAAACTATTGACTTTGCACAAAATATGTGGTATTATTTATTCAAGGAAAGAGATAAAGACTCTGACCGAAGTTCAAGAAAGAGGTACACTCCGATGGGTTAACGAGATAAGCTCTTCAGACCAGAATATCGAAAGAGGTAAACTCCAATGGAATAACACGCTTTAGTAGCTTGACTAAAATCCAGACAGAAAGGGGCGGGTCCGATGGAAACGGCTGAAAACAATTTCACATCATCTGCGGCTCGTACCGAGAGCTGAGGGTCAGAATGAATGGTGAACGGACTGCGAGGGTCTTCCCTATAACGCAGCAGCTGCCAAGACGGAGCGTTTGGCTCATTGAAACACCTTCCGCAGAAGGACGACCGCAGATGAATATGGTGGTAAGCCACCACTTGATCGCGATAGCGTTGACATAGATGATGCGAAAGGACAGACCAATGTCTACATAAAATTTAATTCGACGTAAATTTTATAAAGGCGGTAAATTCCAATGTAATACTGAATTACTTAAAATTGAATATATCTCCCCCGCTTGAAAAAAGCGGGGGCAGTTATTTTTGTGTGACATTTTTCCATTCTCAAACGTCTACATAATGAAAGCGCTTTCAAGGAGATGATGATTTGACTGAAAAACAGATAAGCGATATCATCCGCAGATATCATACCTCGTTGTTCAGGCTGGCATTCAGCTACATAAAGAACAGAGAGGACGCGGAGGATATCGTTCAGGAGGCTTTTCTTAAGCTCTATACCAGCAGCATCATCTTCCCTGCCGAGGAAAATATCAAGGCATGGCTGATAAGAGTGACGATAAACCTTTGCAAGGATATGCTGCGCAGCAGCAAGCGGCGCACGACTGAGCCTGTCAGTGACATCCCGTGCGAGGACAAAGGGCAGTACGAGCTTCTTGACAGCATACGCTCAATGCAGCCCCAATATGCTTCAGTCATATACCTCTTTTACTATGAGGACTACTCAGTAAAAGAGATCGCTAAGCTTCAAGGCATATCAGACTCGGCAGTTACGACGCGTCTTTCGCGCGCCAGAAAACAGCTCAAGAAAATGCTCACTAAGGAGGGACTTTAACATGAAAGAGGACATCACCCGACTTTTCGATAAGATAACTCCGATAAGGAGCGACGACGAGATCATTGCTAATGTGATCGGAAAGGCGGAAAATATGGAAGAAAAGAACACAAAGAGAAGCAAGGGCCTCAGGAAGCCGCTTATTGCGGCTTGTGCGGCGGTGACGGTGCTGGCTGCGGGTACTGTAGCTGTCGGCGCAGCAAACAATTGGGATTATGCAAGCCTGCTGACAAACTTCTTTTCGGGCAGAGCAACACAAAACCAATCCTCGCTGCAAAACGGATTTGACTTCGAAAAGTATGGAATGGTGCTTGACGAAACTGTTGAAAATAGCGATTTCACATTAAAATTTCATGGTATAGCCGCCGACGAAAGTACAGCAATCATTGTACTGGATGTCATCATAAATGACATTGAAGGTAAAGTTGCAGAACTGGCAAGTCTAAATGCCACAGCGACACCGATGGTAAGCAGTTCCAAGTCATATATCATCGACCATAACGAAAATTCATTTACAATAGCGGTATATTTCAGTTCTGATACTGAGATTCCCGATGACGTAGTAAATTTCAGATTCAATACCTTGTATTATGACCTCATGCCAGATGATGGATCAACTGATGTAATAATCAATAAGACATTAAACATTGATGAAAACATTAAAATTGATATGGGAAGCTTTAACAGAAGCACCGATATGAAAACAATAAACCCCGAGCATATCTACAACATAGATGAATATGAGCTTGAGCTTACAGAAATACGTATTACGCCATTCCGTATATGTTATGAACTTAAAGTTGACCAAGAACAGAAACAGTCCATATGGGAGGATGGTTGCCATAAGCCATTTGAAAACGAAATATCAATTATGCTTGCAGATGGAAATGAGATGCAATTCCGCGGTGGTGTTTTTGGTGGCGGCAACGAAGAAACAATGATTGGAGAGAAAAACTTCTCATACCCCATAAATACCGATGACGTAGTCAGCGTAACAATTGCAGGCGTTACCTACGACTTTACAAATGAATAAATTTATACCCTCCCGAACTTCGGGAGGGTCTTGTTTATTCACCTAGCTTTTTCCTTAAATACTCCTGAATTGCCTTAGGCGATGCTGCGCCTTTCAGTGCCTTGTTCGCCTGACCCATGAAGAATCCGAATACCTTCTGATCACCGCTTCGGTACTGATCGGCGGCTTTGGGGTTGCTTGCTATCATCTCGTCAATTACCGCAGAAAGCTGCTCGGTGTCCTCCTTTATCCAGAGGTCCTGCTCGTCTGCAATAGCCTCGGGAGAGCCGCCGCGCTGTGCCATTTCGCCCAGCACAAGCTTTGCATTGTTCTGCGAAAGCTTGTCGGAATAGAGATATTCCACAAGCCTTGCAAAATCCTTGCCGCTGAATTTAAGCTCGTCAAGGTCAATCTCGCCAAGATTTACTCTGCGCATGAACTCGCCGACAAGGTAACTTGCAACGTTTTTAGGACTTTTACAGCCGCTTACAGCCTCGTTAAAGAAGTCGCTGACGCGCTTGTCAGATACTATTATCACGGCGTCGTTCTCGCTTATTCCAAACTCCTCGCGGTAACGTGCCATGCGCTGCTCGGGCATTTCGGGAAGCATTGCGCGGATATCTGCAAGCTCCTCCTCGGTGAAAATGATGGGCGGAATGTCGGGGTCGGGGAAATAACGATAATCGTGCGCATCCTCCTTGGAGCGCATGGCGAGCGTGTCCATTGCCGCTTCATTGAAACGGCGCGTTTCCTGCACTATCTCTCCGCCCTTATCCAGTATCTCAGCCTGACGTGCTATCTCTACCTCAATAGCCTTTGCAATGGCTTTGAGCGAGTTCAGATTTTTAAGCTCGGTGCGTGTACCAAGCTTTTCGCTGCCCTCGGGTGCAATGGAAATGTTCACATCACAGCGAATACTTCCCTGCTCCATCTTACAGTCGCATATTCCCGCGTACAAAAGCAGCAGCTTTATCTTCTCAAAGAATGCAACAACTTCGTCTGCCGAGTGGAAGTCAGGCTCTGTCACTATCTCGATAAGCGGTATGCCGCAGCGGTTGTAGTCTGCAAGGGATATTCCGCCCTCGTGGGTCAGCTTGCCTGCGTCCTCCTCAAGGTGTATACGGTTGATTCGGATAGTCTTATCCTCGCCGTTTACCTTGATATCAACATGGCCGTCAAGGCAGACAGGGCGCGGCATCTGCGATATCTGATATGCTTTGGGCAGATCGGGGTAGAAATAGTTTTTCCTGTCCCATTTTGTAAAACGGCTGATATCGCAGTTCATAACATAGCCTGCTTTTATGATGTACTCGACAGCGCGGCGGTTAAGCACAGGAAGCGTTCCCGGAAGTCCGCTGCACACGGGGCAGCAGCGTGTGTTAGGCGCACCGCCGAATTCAGCCGAGCAGGAGCAGAACACCTTTGATCTTGTAAGCAGCTCCGCGTGTATTTCAAGACCCATTGTAGGATAATATCTCATCGCTGCACCTCCTTAAAGCTTTGGCAGAACGGGCATAAAATCACGCTCGAATGCATCCGCAAGCTGAAGTATAGTAGCCTCGTCAAAGTGCTTTCCGACAAGCGACCTACCGATAGGCATTCCTGCCTTGTCATGACCGCAGGTAGTGCTTATCGCAGGAAGGCCTGCAATATTGACAGTTACAGTACATATATCTGCAAGATACATCTTCACAGGATCTTTCTCCTGCTCGCCTATCTTATAAGCCACAGTCGGTGCTGTCGGCGTGAGAATTACATCGGCAGTATCGTAAAGCTCGTTGTATTCCTTGATTATCTCCTGCTTTAAAGCAAGTG
>JAZQEQ010000058.1:0-3967 GCA_045539055.1 Oscillospiraceae bacterium
TCGGGAATTATGTAGCTGTACAGCGTATCAAAGCTGTAAGAGGTATTCTCCGCCGCCACAAGTGCTATCAGCCTGTCGTTCATCTGAAATTATTCACCCTTGATAGTATTGAGCTTTTCTATGTTGCGCTCCTTGCGGCATTTTTCGCCATGGATGACCGCAACAAGATCGTTTACAGCGTCCTCAAGGTCGTCGTTTACAACAAAGTAGTCATAGTTCACCGCGGTGTCGATCTCATTCTTAGCCTGCGCTATACGGCGCATGATGGTAGGCTCGTCCTCTGTACCGCGCTTTCTGAGGCGGCGCTCAAGCTCCTGCATGGAAGGCGGCAGGATAAACACCAGAGTGCAGTCGGGGAACAGCTTCTTTATGTTCATTGCGCCCTCGACCTCGATCTTCAGCACGACATCCTTGCCCTCTGCAAGCATCCTCTCAACGCCTGCCTTAGGTGTGCCGTAGTAGTTTCCACAGTACTCTGTATATTCAAGAACTTCGCCGTTCTCTATCATCTCCTCAAAGCGCTCTCTTGTAAGGAAAAAGTAGTGCGTGCCGTCCACCTCGCCGGGGCGCGGAGCTCTCGTTGTAGCGGATACCGAGTATCCCACGTTCTCCTCCTTAGCCAGCACCTGCTCTAAAATAGTGTCCTTACCGCAGCCTGCGGGAGCGGATACCACAAATAAAAGTCCCTTACTCATCGTCGTCCTCCTCAGTCGTTTTGCCCGAGATGGTTTCGGGCTGAAGTGCTGACAGCACCACATGACCGCTGTCGCAGATAATAACGGAGCGCGTCTTGCGTCCGCAGGTAGCGTCTATCGCCGTGCCGTCGTCCTTTGCAAGCTGCACGATGCGCTTTACGGGAGCCGCCTCGGGGCTCACCACCGAAACTATCCTGTCAGCGTTTACAGTATTTCCAAAGCCTATGTTTATCAGCTTCATAAGTATGCACCTCGCTTTAAAACTACGGCGGAACACATACCGCCCCATAATACTTTATTATAACATATAGCTCAGGAAAAATCAATACAATAAAAAGCAAGCCCACCGAAATATTTCAGTGGGCTGTTTTGTTATGTCAGGCTCACGCCTCTGTAAAAATGCTGCTTGTAGTAATTGGTCGCGATGTTTATCTCCTTGACCTGAGTTCCGGGCATAAGGCAGGCTATCATGATGCCGTCGCCGCAGTAGATGCCACCGAACTGCACCGCCTTCATCTCCTCGTCATAGAAGTAAGCAAGATCGCCTGCACGAAGCTCCTCATAACCGAGTGCCGCACCCATCTCAGACTGCGCCTCAACGCCCCTCGGGCAGGTGATGTAGCCGTTCTCGCGCAGAACGTAATAAATAAATCCCGAGTTGTCAAAGCCATTGTCAGGGTGGTCGCCGCCGTCAGCAAAATCTATTCCGATAACCGACCGCGCGGTCGCCATGATGCTGTGCGCCATATCCTCGTCATAGGGAGTGTCATCGGCAGGGATGATTATCTCCTCGGGCTGTGACTGCGTGGTGGTCGCGGAGGTGGTCACAGGCTTTGTCACATCGGGAACAGTCCCCGAAGTGGTGGCGGATGTGGTGTCGCTGCTGCTATCGTTATCACCGCCTGCGGTGCTGATAAGTACAGTTGCAACTATTATTCCTACGCTTATTATCGCAACAGCAAGGATAAGCAGTATATTATTCTTCACCATATCACCCCTTTGTAAGATCTGTATGTCTGTAAATTATATTTTCCCGAATGCTCATGTAACTTGTTACACTTCTATTATACATCATAACACTATAAAAATTCAAGTACAATTTGGTTACAATTTTCTTACAAAATGGTTACAAAATCATATTTTGCACAAAAAAAGCGCCCTGTATCCGCATACAGAGCGCTTAAAGATCGTTTTATTCAAATCTGAACCACTCAAAATCGAACTTCGTTCCGGGGAGGAATACAAAGCTGATGTCGTTTACTCCGACAAGCTTCGGTATCTCAAAACGCTGCTCGCTCATCTCATCCGAGTGCACGAACTCGAGCAGCACGCTGCTCTGCTCGCCGCCCTCGGGAGTGTAGCGCAGCTGCACCTGATTTGAGGGGTTTGCGGTAATTCCGCGGATAGCCACAGCCGTTGCGCCGTCTTCGCCGAAATCGAGCGCCTCGTAGTTCAGGATAACATTGTTGCCGATGCCAACAACGCTGCGTTCGGATATCCTGTATTCGTCGCCGTAGATGCTGTCTGCCTCTGCGGTGTAGTTTGTGTCGAACGCGCGGTTTATCTCAACAAACTCAAAACCGCCGTAGATCACGCCCTGACCGACGATCACGCTGATATCATGCAGACCGTTTATGCGCGGCACTTCAAAGCACTGTCCCGCAAAGCCGCACCAGTGACCGTTGTTGTTGAATTTCACCGCTCCGAGCTGTACAGCCTTTTCCTCGTCATCCATATCCGCCCATACCTCGACATCTGCGTCAAAGCAAGTGCCGATGTGCAGCACCACAGCCTGCGCGCCTGTCCTGCCGAAGTCAACATTCCTGTACGTCATGACCGTTCTGCCGCCAAAGCCGCCGATCGCGCCGTCCTCGATGAGGTTTACAGGGACATTGCTGCTGTCCACCTTGCTTGCGGAGATAAAGCTGTATGCGTCGCGTGTCGCAGCGCCAAGCCCCGTCACAGTAAACGGAACATCGCACCAGACCTGCGGCTGCTGCGCGCCGTTGTTCAGGAACGCTCTCGCAAGGAATTCGCCGTCACCGAGCGCCGTTACGGTCGCTTTAAGACCGTCCCACTCCACCTTTGCAAAGTTCACCTCAACGCCGTTAGACTTCACGCACTTCCATGTAACATCGCTGTATGTCGCGTTTTCGGGCATAAGGCTGAGCGTTATCTCAGCGGTAGTATTGTCCGCATCAAGCTCTCTGCGCTCGCACACGGGAACTATCTTTCTTACGGGTATCTCATCGGTGTATTCCGTTCTGACAACGGGATACGCGTTTTCCGTTACGACCGATATGCCTTCGCTGCTCATGGGAGATATTATGGAGTCTATCGCGATCTCGGCGCTTTCAAGACCGACAGAGGACGCTCGCACAGTTATCCTGCCGCCCTGCTTCGTGCTCTGCACCATTGCGAGCAGCTTACCGCTGAACAACCTGCGGTTGTCACCCTTGTAGCTGTCATAATCGGTGCTGTCGCCGTTGTCAAGTCCGACAAGACGGCCCTCGCCGCTTACCTCGACCTTTATGCGGTTTCTTGCGTTGCCGACAGGAACGCCGTTCTCATCCGTCACGGATATCTCGACGAACGCGATATCGCTGCCGTCAGCAAAAACAAAGCCGCGCGCATCGTTCAGCACGATCCTTGCAGGGTCGCCATTCGAACGCAGCGTTTCCTCCGCGATGACCTTTCCGTTCTCGTCATAGCCCTTTGCAGTCAGCTCGCCCGCCTTGTAAGGAACGACGAAATGCGCTCTCATATTCTCGGATGTCAGAAGCTTCATCTCCTGCTTTCCGAGACTCTCGCCGTTGAGCCACAACTCTACGGTGTGAGCATTGGAGTAGACGATAACATCGATATTGTCGCTCTCGTTGAAGTCCCAGTAAGACGGCACGATGTGTATCATCGGCTCGTCCGTCCACACGCTCTTGTAGAAATAATAGATATCCTTGGGGAAGCCTGCTGTATCCACGATGCCGAAATAGCTGTTCTTTGTCGAATAAGGCGTAGGCTCGCCGATATAGTCAAAGCCCGTCCATATATACTGACCGCCGCAGAAATCGTGGTCGCGGTCAAGTCGCCACGACTTTCTCGCGCTCGCGCCCCAGCCTACCACGCTGTTGTCGAGCGAGCTGCACTGCAGGGACTCATGAGTCAGCAGCGGAGCGTCTGCAGGGAACAGATATGTTCCTCTCGAGCGCACAGCCGAGGCTGTTTCGCTGCCATAGATGAACCAGTCTGGATACTGCGCGTGATGCTCGTCATAC
>JAZQEQ010000059.1:0-2326 GCA_045539055.1 Oscillospiraceae bacterium
GCCTCGGCAAATCTTGCGAATATGTTCTTGGGTCTGCCTTTTATCTTATCCTGTTTCTTGGGCTTTTTCGCGGAGGATGAGCCTGCTCTCATATCCAGCTTATCCATTGCGATATCGCGCGAAACACTTTTCTTTTTAGGCTTTTCTGTGTAGTTTGCCATTTAAGATCATCACCTTTCGGTAAAATATATTTTCCCCCTGTATTACAGGGCTTTGATTTCTGTCATTATCTTGAGGTCGAGCAGCATCAGCGCCTTGCGCACTGCCTGTGCTCTTACCGAGTCCCTGACGGACGGTGCGCCGTCAGAAAGCTCGTCGAATACATATCGCTTGGAGTGGATGCCGTGCTTTGAGCAAACGGCGATGCAAACCTCACCGACAGGGTGCTCGTCCGAGCCGCCTGTGGGTCCTGCCACTCCCGTGGTCGAAACACCGAAGTCCGCGCCCGAAAGCCGCATCACACCGAGCGCCATTTCCTCGGCGCACTGTGTGCTGTATTCAGTGTGTTCTGCAAGCGTCTTGTCGCTTACGCCGAGCATCTGCTGCTTTATGCGGTTTGAGTAGCTGCACACGCCGAGCTCTATTACCGAGCTGCTGCCTGAAACGGCAGTTATCGCGGCGGATATCAGCCCGCCTGTACAGCTTTCTGCGGTAGCTATCTGATATCTGCTGTCTGAGCAGGTCTTTACGATATGCCGTGCAAGCTGTGCTATCTCGGCTTCCAGCTGTTTGTGATCCTGTGTACTCATATCAATCAAACAGGTCTATCGTCTGCTCGCCGCACTTGAAACGCTTTATCTCAGTTTCTGCGACAGCCTTTTCTATCATGCTGTCAAAGTCATAGGACGCTTCAGCCGCCTTGATATCCTGTATACGCGGCTTTGTCTTGGGGTGCTTCGGCGAGAATACTGTGCAGCAGTCCTCGTAGGGGAGAACAGATGTGTCGTATGTTTCGATCTTTCTGGAGATCTCGATGATCTCTTTCTTATCCATACCGATAACGGGACGGAATACGGGGTACTCCGCAGCCTCGTTGGTACAGTACAGCGCGGTCAGCGTCTGGCTTGCCACCTGTGCAACGCTCTCGCCTGTGATTATCGCGCCGTAGCCCTCTCGGTCGCAGATCTTGTTTGCGATCTTTACCATTATGCGGCGCATGAGCACTGTGAAATACTCCTCGGGGCAGTTGTCGCGCAGCGCCTCCTGTATCTCGGTAAAGGGCACGCAGTAGAACTTGATATCGCCGCAATAGTTTGTCATAAGCTCTGCGAGCGCCTCTACCTTCATTCTTGCTCTTTCAGAGGTGTAGGGCGGGCTTACATAGTGGATGCAGTCCACGATAAGACCGCGCTTTGCCATCATATAACCCGCAACGGGGCTGTCGATACCGCCCGAAAGCATCAGCAGAGCCTTGCCGCTGCTGCCGACAGGCATACCGCCTGCGCCGATTATACGCTCGGCGGAGAGGTACGCGCCGTTGTCGCGTATCTCAAGGCGCACTGTAACGTCGGGGTTATGAACATCGACCTTTAAGTAGGGGAACGCGCTCAGCACTACTCCGCCAAGCTCCTGCTGGATCTCGGGGGTCTGCATGGGGAACTTCTTGTCGGAGCGCTTTGCCTCGACCTTGAAGGTCTTTGCGCACTCGAGAGCATCGCGGAGATACTCCTTTGCGTTTTCAGCGACCACTGCGAAGTCCTTCGGGAATACCGCGCAGCGCTGGATAGCGCCGATACCGAATATGTAGCTCAGCTTCTTTACCACTACACCGATATCCACATCGCACTCAGGCGTAACGTAAATAGTGGACTGCTTGCGGAAGTAGGTGAACTCGCCAAGCTCCTTCAGTCTGCGCTTTATATTCTTTACGAGGATATCCTCAAAGGTGGACTTGTTGAGTCCCTTGAGGGCTATCTCGCCGTATTTTACCATTACGATCTCTTTCATTTATCTTCTGAACCTTTCAATTCCTTTTTTGATGTTTTCCACGAGGATATCAAGCTCCTCCTCGGTGGTATCCGCGCACATGCTTACGCGGATAGTGGAGTCAGCCTCGCTGTCGGGGATACCGAAAGCCGCAAGCACGCCGCTCGTCTTGCCCTTGGAGCAGGCGGAGCCGCTGGAAACGTAGATCTCCTTTTCCTCAAGCGAGTGCAGCATTATCTCGCTGCGCACGCCCTTTATGCTGAAGCTTACGATATTCGGAACACAGCGCTCGTCTGAGTTCAGCTTTACACCGTCAAGCTTTTCAAGCTGCGATACAAGGTGCACTCTGAGCTGTGAGAACCTGTCTGCATCTCCTCGGTAGCTTTTCACTGCCGCCGCA
>JAZQEQ010000060.1:0-3548 GCA_045539055.1 Oscillospiraceae bacterium
CCTCATGAGAGAGGTGCCACAGGTTCATATCCTTGGAGTAGTCTGTTTCTCTTGTGATCTTGATCGGAACATTGTGAGCCTCTGCGTACTCGATCTCCTGGTCTCTGGACTTGATATCCCAGATTCTCCAGGGAGCGATGATTGCGAGGTCGGGAGCAAGAGCCTTGATAGTCAGCTCAAAACGCACCTGGTCGTTACCCTTACCTGTGCAGCCGTGGCAGATAGCGTCAGCGCCCTCAGCTCTTGCGATCTCAACAAGACGCTTAGCGATGGGAGGACGTGCAAAGGAAGTACCGAGCAGGTAGCCCTCATACTTAGCACCGGCCTTGAGTGTGGGCCATACAAAGTCGTTTACGAACTCGTCCTGAAGATCCTCGATGTAGAGCTTTGTAGCGCCTGTCTTCTTAGCGCGCTCCTCAAGACCCTCGATCTCAGCGTCCTGACCAACGTTACCTGCAACACAGATAACTTCGCAGCCCTCGTAATTTTCATGCAGCCAGGGGATGATGATAGAAGTATCAAGACCGCCGGAATATGCAAGGATTATCTTTTTAATTTCTTTTGCCATGATTTTGTATCTCCTTAAATAAAATATTTACAATAGTTATTATACTCGGATTTGAGAAAATGTCAAGCATAAATATACGCTAAAATGTATAATATACAACATTTTTTAGCTATTTTCATGAAATTATGCATAATTTGCTTTATTGCAGTAAATTTTTTTGTTTGTGGAATTTTAAGTGTAATGCTGAAATGTGTGATTGTTACAAGCTTTTTCAGCTTTCGTTGAATAATTAACGAATATTCATTGAAATGTATAAAAATTTTTTCTTAATTTGCATTGACATATCTTTCGTTCATTGGTATAATATTATTATGAACATGGCGTATGCTGATAATTATGGAGGTATGTTTTATGAAGATGAACGAAAAGATCGAGATCATGCTTGGCCGTTTAAGAATGCGTAAGGTCGAGTTCGCTGAAAGCTGCGGAATTACTTATCGCGCTTTCGCAAACTATATGAGCGGTGCGCGTACTCCTCGTGGCGATATCCTTGAGCGTATGGCTGACAAGCTTAACCTTACTCCCGAGTTCCTGCTGAACGACGAGGAGGAGCTTGAACTTACTTTAGAAGAACGCTTCATCAAGCGTACCTGCAAGAGTGAGAAGGACAAGAATGCCGCTATCCAGTTTCTCGCTGAAACAAGAGGACTTTTTGCAGGTAATGGTCTTTCTCCCGACGATAAGGAGGCTCTTTTTGCCTGCCTGCTTGAGATCTACGAGGACAGCAGAAAATAAATGATCTTAGATACTATTATAGAAAAGGCGGATGAGGTGCGCGCTGAATTTGCCGGCAGAAATATCTATCAGACTGCCGAGAATTCCGGTGCAAAGGTCTGGTTTCGTCCTCTTGGTGGGCTCAAGGGCTTTTATGTTTTTGAGAACGGCAAGCGGTATATCGTTGTGAATAATCAGCTTGACGATATGACGCGCCGTATCGTCTGTGCACATGAGTTCGGCCATGATATGCTGCACCGCGACCTCGCAACAGGCGGTATCCGTGAAAACACCATGTTCCTTGAGAACAACAAGACCGAGCGCGAGGCAAATCTTTTTGCAGCAGAAATGCTGCTTACGGACAAGCAGGTGCTGTCTGAGCTTGAGTACGTCAGCGACCCTGACACAGCCGCGTTTGAGCTGAATGTTCCTGTTGAGCTTCTGGAATACAAGCTTGAACTTCTCAATCACAAGGGCTACAATTTCAATTTCAGCGCAGTCAGGAATGACTTTCTTAAGTGAGGTAATGTGCAATGGACAAGCTTGATTATAAAAAAGAATATAAGGAATTGTACCGGCCTGCGACAAAACCGTCGATCGTTGATGTCCCCGAAATGATCTTTATTGCTGTTGACGGAAAAGGTGACCCGAATACCTGTGCTGAATATAAGGAAGCGCTGGAGATTCTGTACGGTCTGTCGTTTGCGATCAAGATGTCGAAGATGAACGGCACTCAGCCCGAGGGTTATTTCGAGTATGTCGTTCCGCCGCTTGAGGGATTGTGGAGCGTCGATGGAGAAGATTTTGATGGTACGAACATCACCGATAAAAGCAGATTCAAGTGGAAGTCTATGATTAGGCAGCCTGAGTTTGTTACAGGATCTGTTTTTGAGGCTGCGAAAGCTGCTCTGCAAAAGAAAAAGCCGCAGCTTGACGTAAATAAAGCAAAGCTTATAAAGTATTCAGAGGGTCTTTGCGTTCAGATAATGCATAAGGGAAGCTATGACAGTGAGCCCGAAA
Source organism: Oscillospiraceae bacterium (assembly GCA_045539055.1). Lineage (GTDB taxonomy): Bacteria > Bacillota > Clostridia > Oscillospirales > Ruminococcaceae > CAG-115. The sequence goes on from JAZQEQ010000060.1 coordinate 2,303, forward strand.
GCATTGAGAAAATGCGGAAATTCGCGGCAGAAAACGGATATTGTGAGGATTTCTGCAACAGATATCATCATGAGATATATCTGTCAGATCCTAGAAAATGCGCTACCGAGAAGCTTAAGACGGTTATCAGGCATCCTATATGTCGTGAGAACATTTGAAAGGACTAAATACATGGATATAAAACAAACGCTCCGTACACTTACGGAGCAAAACGGCGTTTCAGGAGATGAGTTTTCTGCTTCGTGCACAGCACTGGAGCTGCTGAAGCTGTATGCTCCCGAGGCTGAAACAGATGCTTTTGGCAATGTTACAGGAACTATCTCATGTGGCGTCGAGGGTGCAAAAACTCTCATGCTTGATGCTCATATCGACCAGATCGGCATGATCGTGACATATATCGACGACAGCGGATTTATAAAGGTAGGTGCTTGCGGCGGACTCGATATGCGTACTATGCTCGCTCAGAGCGTAACGGTCCATGGCAACAAGCCCGTGCAAGGTGTCGTCTGCACATTACCTCCCCATGTTTCGTCCGATCACAGCAAGGTGCCCGAGATCGGCGAGTTATCCATTGATATAGGCATGAGCAAAGAGCAGGCTGAGCGCATTATCTCGCTCGGTGATAGGGTAACGGTGAACTCTCGTTTCCGCGAGCTTTCGGGTCTTGTTTCCGCGCCCTCGATAGATGACAGAGCAGGGGTTTGTGTAATTCTGCGTGCTCTGGAGCTTCTGCAGCAGAAACAGCTGCGTTATAATATAGCTGTATGCTTTTCGGCGCAGGAAGAAACTGGCGAGCGTGGAGCAAAGCAGGCGGCGTTCAGACTTGCTCCCGACGAGGCGATAGCTGTAGATGTTTCGTTCGGCAGAACACCTGACAGCGCTGCACATGAAACGGCTGAAATGGGCAGCGGCGCGATGATAGGCGCTTCTGCGGTGCTCGACCGAGAAATGACGAATATGCTTAAAAGACTTGCGGAGGATAATGATATTCCCTATACTATTGAAGTCATGCCGTCCTCAACAGGAACAAACGCTGACGCTATTTCGATATCACGCAGCGGCGTGAAGTGCTGCACTGTATCTGTCCCTATTAGATATATGCACACGCCGATAGAAGCGGTGGACATCAGCGATATCGAAGCTGCCGCAAGGCTTATTGCGGCTTATGCAGGAGGTGAGATCGATGCTTGACAGGCTTAGAGAGATTTGCACTCTTGACGGCACCTCGGGTGACGAGTCTGCAATA
>JAZQEQ010000061.1:0-11927 GCA_045539055.1 Oscillospiraceae bacterium
GGCTGACGGCTGCGTAATGGCAGGCTGCGCACTGGTAGGCGGCGAGACTGCTGAGCATCCCGGCATGATGCCTGAGGATGATTACGATATCGCAGGCTACTCCACAGGTATCGTTGATAAGTCCAAGATACTCGACCCCTCCGCTATTAAGGCTGGCGACGCTATCGTTGGTATCGCTTCCAGCGGTGTTCACTCCAACGGCTTCTCTCTCGTGAGAAAGGTGTTCGATGTGAACGAGGAGAACATCAAGGTGTTCTACCCCGAGCTTGGCAAGACCCTTGGCGAGGCGCTGCTTACTCCCACAAGAATTTATGTAAAGCCTGTGCTTGATGTTATCAGCAAGGTTACAGTAAAGGGTGTTTCCCACATCACAGGCGGCGGCTTCTATGAGAACATCCCTCGTGTACTGCCTGAGGGCGTTTCTGCAAAGATCGACAAGAGCAGCTATGAGGTTCCCGCTATCTTCAAGCTGATGCAGGAGAAGGGCAATATCTCCGAGCACGATATGTACAACACCTTCAATATGGGTATCGGCATGATGCTTGTTGTTGACAAGGCTGACGCTGAAAAGACTGTTGAACTGCTCAAGGCAAACGGTGAGGACGCATTCATCATCGGTGAGACTATTGAAGGCAACGACGGTGTTGTTTTCGCATAATTGAATGATAGTTCGGGAGCGGACTTTTGTCTGCCCCCGAATATGTCGTTTAAAAGGAGGGGTTGATATAGGATTATTCGATATCTTCAAGAAGAAAGACCAGCCCGCAGAGCCCACTCACGACCCCGCTGACGACTACGACACCACGCCGTCAAAGGACATCACGATAGACGTTGACGAGGAGCATATAACGATAAACGGAAAGAAGCTCTCTCTGCCTATAAATATGAACGAGCTTGTCGAGCTTTTCGGAAAGCCTGAGAAGCAGACCTTCGGCAAGGTGTATGTCGATGTGCTTGACGATGAAGACAATGCTTTTCTCAATGCGATGGTAGGTCAGCGTATAAATTACGTCTGGAACGACCTCGGGCTGTATGCCTACACCGATGACAGGGTAAACGTCAACACCTTTATGTTGGTTATAAGACCGTATGAGGACCACGAAATGCCCGAGATATTTCCGAAGAATATGTTCGGCGGTACGTTCACGATAAACGGCGGAAGCTGGTTCGAGCCACTGAAGCCCATCAAAACTGAGTATTCCAACAGCGCCGAGAAGAAACTGAGGCTAGGCAGACATCTGATATACGCGAACTTTACATCGCGCGACTTCAAGGATAAAAATCGCACCGAAAGGCATTATTCAGGCTTTCAGATAACTCTGCCGGGTGCGTAAAGGAGAACGGACATGGGCTTTAGATTAAAGTATTTTTTCAAAAACCTTTTCAAGAAAAAAACACCTGTTCAGACTGCCGTAATAAGCACTATCGACATTACCGAGTCGGGGCTTGTGATAAATGGCGAGCCTGTTGATATGCCGATACACATCTCGATGCTGAACAGGATATTCGGCGAGCCTCGTGTTATAGGCTTCAAGACGGACAAGGAAACCAAGGAGTTTCTGGAGGGGCTTCACGGCGACGGCATGGTGACGAAGCGCGTGAACTACACATGGGACGACCTCGGCATCTACTGCTACACGCTGAACGGCTCGGTAGTAAATTCCATTGGATTAAGGCTGTCAATGCAGGGGGATACCTACAAATACACTCCGAACAAGACATATAAAGGATCTGTCACCATCGAGGGCAGACCGTGGTTTGAGAGGATAAACGAGGGCGAGGATATGGAGTTCTTCCGCCGCTGCGAGCTGGGTCCCTATTCTGTACTCAGCGAATATGCCGACCCGTTTGATGACGGAGAGCGTACCGAGAAGGATTACGTTGACCTTGAGATCAACCTGAAGCTTGGCGATTGATACAGAGAGAATATTATGGGATTTGCTGATTTTTTCAAGAACCTTTTCGGCGCAGGGAAGCCGAAATATGCTCCTGATGAGCTTGATATCAACATTACCGACAATGCGATCCGTATAAACGGAAACACTGTTGATTGCCCGTGCCATCTCGATGCGCTGAAGAAATTCTTCGGCAAGCCGAGAAAGTTTGTGGGCAAGTCGGGAAATATAAATTTTATATGGGACGAGCTCGGTGTATACTGCTACACAAAGGGAAATAATGTTGTGTACTGTTTTGCGATAAAGGTAAACCGCGGTGAGATCGTGACGGACGTTGCCCCGAAATCTATGTTCCGCGGCAGACTTAATATAAACGGCGCGCCGTGGGACGAGGTAATGTACGGCGGACAGGACATGGAGGTTGCACGTCAGCGTGATGTCGGAGGTCTTTCACTGTTCAGCGAATATGCCGACTTTGAAAACGGTGACAAGAACGGCTGGAGCGGCGCTTATACAGGCGTTGAGATACAGCTGAGCTAAGGAGAGAATATGAAGAATATCTGTGTGCTGGTTTCGGGCGGCGGAACCAATTTACAGGCTCTTATCGACGCGGAGAAGCGCGGCGAGATAAAGGGCGGAAAAATAACCTGCGTTATCGCGTCAAAGGCTGACGCTTACGCGCTTGAAAGGGCTAAAAACAACGGCATAAAGACGCGCGTTCTGGTCAGAAAGGACTACGACAGCGTTGCCGCTTACAGTGCGGCGATGCGCGATGCACTGCTTGAGGAAAAGGCTGACCTTATCGTTTATGCGGGCTTTATGACGATACTTGACGAGCAGGTGTGCGATACGTTCGCGAACAAGATGATAAATGTTCACCCTGCGCTTATCCCGAGCTTCTGCGGCAAGGGCTTTTACGGACTTCATGTTCACGAAGCGGCGCTTGCAAAGGGCGTAAAGGTGTCGGGCGCGACGGTGCATTTTGTGACAGCGGAGTGCGACGCAGGTCCGATAATCCTGCAGAAAGCAGTGGAGGTAAAGAACGGCGATACTCCCGAAACACTGCAGAAACGAATCATGGAACAGGCAGAATGGAAGATACTCCCCGAGGCTGTATCTCTTTTCTGTGAGGATAGAATAATCATCAAAAACGGAGGAACCGAGATATTATGAAACTGATAGAGCTTTACGACAGCCGCAAATTCAACGGAACAGAGGGCGATGTTTTTTCCTCTCTGTTCAACAAGAAGATCCATCTTGAGGCTAAGCGTCTTGAGGAGGGCTACACTAGAAGATCGGCAGAGTTTTTCGCGAATCTCCCCGAGGAGATGATCAGAAAGATCCTGAAGTATACTGCTGAATATGTTCTGGCACTGGTTGACGACTACGGCGAGGATTTTTATCCCGTTGAGGAGTTCGATTTTGACGAGAACACACCTTACGGCAGAGTTATGGACTACATCGAGCCTGTCGTTCTCTCTATCATGGATGACAAGGTGTTCGCCGTTGAGGAGCTGAAGCCCGCTTTCCGTCTTACACTTTCCTTTACTCCCATTGCTGACGAGATGATCGAGTGGACTGTTACCGAGGACGAGATACTTTATGTAGGCGAGGCTGCGAATACATCGCCTTGGGATAAGGGTACATTCAAGAAGGGCTGGAACTTCGCAGAGTGATACTATGAACGAGCAGAAATTTACAGGTAAAGCTGATAATTACGACAAATATCGTCCTTCGTATCCCGAAGAGCTTGTTGAATGGCTGTATAATAACACGGCAGCTGAACGAGTGGCAGATATAGGCGCAGGAACAGGTAAATTTACCGCCTGTCTTATGAAAAAGCCATGGAGCATTACAGCAGTCGAGCCCAATTCCGATATGCTGGAAAAGCTGAAGGCAAATATGCCTGAAGTATCGATAGTACAGGCTTCTGCAGAGGATACAGGACTTCCTGAGCACAGCTTTGAGCTGATAACTGTTGCACAGGCGTTCCACTGGTTTGATAAGGAGCGTTTTAAGACAGAGTGCCGGAGGCTTCTTATGAATAGCGGCAAATTGGCGATTGTCTGGAATGAGCGCAGCAAAACAGGTCTTTCTGCAGAGCGTGACGCTGTCTGCATGAAATATTGCGGTGCGTTTCATTCGGGTCATGTGTTTACAGGCGACAGCAGATTTGACGGTGATGGCGACAGCTTTCTGCGAAACGAGTTTTTTATAGAGCTTGAGTATTTCTGTATGGACTACTTTGTTTCGATGGACCGAGAGGCATTTATCGGAGATATACTGTCGCGAAGCTACGCTTTAAACGAGCGTGATGAGCGTTTCACTGAATTTCTCGGAGAACTTGATGCGGTATTTGACAAACATCAAAAAGACGGTCTTGTGACCGTGGATTATAAATCAACCTGCTATCTCGGCAGGCTTTAAGAAAGGAAATCACTATGGACTACATTGCACTTGACAAAGAGCTTAATTCTCTTGCTTACCACGGCAGAGGTATCGTTATCGGCAAGTCTGCTGACGGCAAGAAGGCTGTAACCGCTTACTTCATCATGGGCAGAAGCGAGAACAGCCGCAACCGCGTATTCATCGAGGACGGCGAGGGTATCAGAACACAGGCATTCGACCCTTCCAAGATGGTTGATCCCCATCTCATCATCTACGCTCCCGTAAGAGTTCTCGGCAACAAGACCATCGTTACAAACGGCGATCAGACCGACACTATCTACGAGGGCATGGATCAGCAGATGACATTTGAGCAGTCCCTCAGAAGCCGCGAGTTTGAGGATGACGATCCCAACTGGACACCCAGAATTTCCGGCATCATCCGCCTTGAGAAGGACGGCATGAATTACGCTATGTCTATTCTTAAGTCTGCTGACGGCGACGGTTCTTCCTGCCGCAGATATACTTACGCTTACAGCAATCCCATGAGCGGCAAGGGCAGCTTCATCCACACCTATGCTCGTGCAGAGGAGAACGGCAGACTTCCCAGCTTTGAGGGCGAGCCCAAGAACGTTATTATCCCCGATATGGATATCGACAGCTTCACAGATATGCTGTGGACAAACCTCAACGAGGACAACAAGGTTTCTCTGTTCGTAAGATACATTGATCTGGAAACAGGCAAGTATGAATCCAGAATCGTAAACAAGAACAAATAATTGCGTAGGACACAATAAATATCGAAAGGACGTAATCAAAATGAACGAACTCGAACTCAAATATGGCTGTAACCCCAATCAGAAGCCTTCCCGTATCTTTATGGAGAATGGCAAGGATCTTCCCATTGAGGTGCTCAACGGTCGCCCCGGTTACATCAACTTCATGGACGCTTTCAACGGCTGGCAGCTCGTTAAGGAGCTTAAGGCTGCGACAGGCTATCCTGCTGCGACATCCTTCAAGCACGTTTCTCCTGCAGGCGCAGCTATCGGTCTGCCCCTGACAGACACACTTGCTAAGATCTACTGGGTAGACGATCTCGGAGAGCTTTCTCCCCTCGCTTGCGCTTATGCAAGAGCAAGAGGCGCTGACAGAATGTCCAGCTACGGCGATTTCATTGCGCTGTCTGATGTGTGCGATGTTCCCACAGCAAAGATAATCCAGCGCGAGGTTTCTGACGGCGTTATCGCTCCCGGCTACACAGACGAGGCTCTTGAGATACTCAAGTCCAAGAGAAAGGGTACATACAACATCATCAAGATCGACGAGAACTACATGCCCGAGCCTCTCGAGCGCAAGCAGGTATACGGCATCACATTCGAGCAGGGCAGAAACGAGCTGGTAATCAATGACGAGCTGTTTGCTAATATGCCCACTGCAAACAAGACTCTTCCTGAGAGTGCAAAGCACGATCTTGCTATCGCACTCATCACACTGAAGTACACACAGTCCAACTCCGTTGCTTATGCTTGCGGCGGTCAGGCTATCGGTATCGGTGCAGGTCAGCAGTCCAGAATCCACTGCACACGTCTTGCAGGTCAGAAGGCTGACAACTGGTATCTCCGTCAGAGCCCTCAGGTTATGAACCTCCAGTTTGTTGACGATATCCGTCGTGCAGACCGTGACAACACGATCGACCTGTACATCGGCGATGACTACATGGATGTACTCGCAGAGGGCGAGTGGCAGAAGTGGTTCAAGGTAAAGCCCGAGGTATTCACACGCGAAGCAAAGCGCGAGTGGCTCGACACAATGAAGGGCGTTTCTCTCGGCTCTGACGCATTCTTCCCCTTTGGCGACAACATCGAGCGCGCACACAAGAGCGGCGTTGAGTTCATTGCTCAGCCCGGCGGCTCTATCCGTGATGACAATGTAATTGAGACCTGCGATAAGTATAACATTGCAATGGCATTTACAGGCATCAGACTGTTCCATCACTAAAACCAAGCGAACGGCAAACGAAGCGGTTTCACGCAGTGAAATCGGTTTTCCTTAAGGGAAAATCGAAGCTGAGTTTGCAAGGTGGCTTTGCGAAGCAAATCCACACAGACTGTTCCACCACTAATTACATAACCGTAGGGGCGGATTCAATATCCGCCCCTTTTATTGTGGCAAAATTATAGGGCGGAAATAGATTCCGCCCTTAAGTTGTTGTAATTATACTGTTGCCTTGTGGAATACCTTCTTGCCCTTGCGGATGATTACCTCGGTCTCGATAGCGATCTGCGCTGTGGGATCTTCGATCACAACATCATCAACTGCGATACCCTTACCTGCGATGAGGTTTCTTGCCTCGCGCTTGGAGGGAGCAAGCTTTGTTGCTACCAGCAGGTCGAGGATTCCGATAGTGCCGTCTGTGAGCTCTACCTTTGTTGTGGGCATATTATCGGTGTTGCCCTTGCCGCCGAACAGGTTCTTTGCAGCCTCCAGAGCCTTGTTAGCCTCGTCCTCGCCGTGAACGAGCTTTGTCAGCTCGTAAGCAAGTATCTCCTTAGCCTTGTTCAGCTCGCTGCCTTCCCATGCATCCATCTTCTCGATCTCCTCGAGAGGCAGGAATGTCAGCATTCTGATGCACTTCATAACGTCAGCGTCAGCAACGTTTCTCCAGTACTGGAAGAACTCAAACGGGCTTGTCTTTTCGGGATCCAGCCATACAGCGCCCTTTTCGGTCTTGCCCATCTTCTTGCCCTCGGAATTGAGCAGCAGGGTGATGGTCATTGCGTGAGCGTCCTTGCCGAGCTTCTTTCTGATAAGCTCTGTACCGCCCAGCATATTAGCCCACTGGTCGTCGCCGCCGAACTGCATATTACAGCCGTAGTCCTGGAACAGCTTGTAGAAGTCGTAGCTCTGCATGATCATGTAGTTGAACTCAAGGAATGTCAGACCGCGCTCCATACGCTGCTTGTAGCACTCGAATGTCAGCATCTTATTTACGCTGAAGCAAGCACCTACCTCGCGCAGAACGTCAACATAGTTCAGGTCGAGCAGCCAGTCTGCGTTGTTTACCATGATAGCCGTGTCGTCAGAGAAGTCGATGAAGCGGCTCATCTGCTTCTTGAAGCAGGCGATGTTGTGCTCGATATCTTCCTTTGTCAGCATCTTTCTCATATCGGACTTACCCGAGGGGTCGCCGATCATGCCTGTACCGCCGCGGAGCAGCGCGATAGGCTTGTTTCCTGCCATCTGAAGTCGCTTCATAAGGCACAGTGCCATAAAGTGACCTACATGGAGGGAGTCTGCTGTGGGGTCAAAGCCGATGTAGAAGGTAGCCTTGCCCTCGTTGATCATCTTTCTGATCTCGTCTTCGTCTGTTACCTGCGCGATAAGTCCGCGGGCAACGAGTTCGTCATAAATCTGCATTTTTTGGTTCTCCTTTATGTTAATTTTAATTCTAACCTGATAGTTCTGGGCGTCATGCCCATGCTTTCGTAGAAGCTCAGTGCCTCGGTGTTTTTCGCTGCTGCTCCGAGCTGGATAAGATCGCAGCCGTTCTCTTTTGCGTAGTCTTTCAGAAACTCGAACAGCCGCTTTCCGCAGCCCTGTCGCCGTGCGTTCTCCGCAACCGTGAAATGCTCGATGTAGAATATCTTTGCGTAGGTGCGCTCGGCACGCTCACGCTCGAAGATGCTCACCGCCGCATAGGACACGAGCACGCCGTCAAGCTCCTCTGTGAATATCTGCATACCCTCCTCAAGGAGTGTGCGCAGCTTCATCTCAAAGTAGCCCTCAAACGGTATTCTGTGCGAGTCGGGCGCTATTTTTATATGGTGCTCGTGGAGCTGTCTGAACAGCGCCGCAAGCTGTGGAATGTCATTTTCATCTGCTTTGCGTATCATTTTGTTACTCCTTTCAAATTATTTTGAAGAGCAACCTCTGTAAACGATGGAATTTATCGCAAATTCCACGGATATCACGACCTTTCGTGTGTTATTTTATTCTATTATTTTGAAGCCCTTGAAGGACTCGAGTATAAGTTCAATGCGTTCTTGTGAAGTGTTTCCGTCAAGCCAATATTCCAGTGCGTAAAAGCCATCTTCGGCAGGGTACATAGCGGCGAGATCTGTAAATTTAACGAATCTTTGCTCTTCGTCCTCATATAGGGTTTCGCATAAGATCGTAAATTCTGTTCCGCTGTAAGTGGTGTCATATTCGATGTTGAAAACCGAATCGGTTTGTCCCTTATAGTTTTTTTGATCGGCTAGTTCTTCCTCATAGCTATGGTATGTGTAATGGTATGCGAAAAAATGGTCCTTATTGTTATCATGGAGACCTTGCCATATGATATCCTCTGATTCTATACCATCGCAGAAATACCAAAACCCATTAAGCATAGGGAATGAGCAATTTTCAATGGATACTTTACAAAATGCGTCGGAAGCTTGCGCGTCAGGCGCGGTTTTCTTAAAGCCCTTGAAGGACTCAATTATCAATCCTTTTGTTTCTGCGTCGCACTCGCCCATAAAATTATAGCTGATGATATACGAGCCGACATCAGCCTCGTACACGGCATAAAGACAGGTGAAATCGGGAAACGTAAGCTCCGCAAAGCCGAAGTCCTCGCCGTCATAGGTCTGCATATAGTCGGAGAATAGCACCATGCAGCCCTCCTGAGTGTCGCTTTCATAGGTGAGCTCCTCGAAAATATCTGTGTAGTACACATCAGCTTCATAGCCTGCTACGACTGCGCTGTTTTCGTCCGCTGTCATGCCGCTCCACAGTGTGGCAGCGTCGCCGTCCTCCCAGTACTCGAATTCCTTCAGAACAGGGAAGGTGCAATTGTACTCTTCGCAGAATACCGTCTGAAGCTCGCCTGAAAGCTCCTCGTCGGGCTGGGGGTAGGAGTTCTCGCTGATAACGAGCGAGTTCAGCGTTTGCTTTTGAGTGGTGTAATAGTGCTCATAAGACTCCTGCGAATGTATTTCATAGCCGAAGAACAGAACACCGTTCTGCATGGGGTAGAAGCCCACCATTCCCACGGAGCTGTATTCCTGCATATTTTCGTCGGTGTAGAGCTCCAGCACAACAAGGTCATAGGCTGTACCGTCCTCGGTGGTCTCGGAGAAAAACTCCGTTTTTATGTTGAAGTCACCGGGATAGCCTAAGTAATCAAGCAGCTCCTGCGGCTGACCTAAGGTATAATCAAAATCTACACGCACAGCGCCTATAGTGTAGCCGTTTTCGTGGCCCTCGTCGCTGTAGTAGGCATAGCTCTCGAACAGCACCTGCTTTGCTATCGAGCTTGACTGCTCCTCGAATTCAAGCCCCTCCGGCGCATCGAATGTGAATGTCGCAAGGTCGTTTCCGATAGTATAGCTCTGAAGCTCGGCGATATCGACAGGGTCGGTATCTTCGGGCTGAGCCTCGGAGATAAGCGTCATGGTGGTACGCTCTGTAGTTGCGCCTGTTGTAGCTGCGGCGGTCTGCATATCGGTCTCGCTGTTTGCTTCAACAGTGGGAGCGCCTGCCGCAGCGCCCGAATCGATGTCGACCGACTGTGCCTTGCAGCCTGTTAAGGTCAGCGCGAGTGCGCAGATAAGTGCCAGAGAACGATACTTTTTCATATAAAGCTCCTTTCAGCATTCGCTTTTTACTGCTAACACTGCTTATAAGCGGAAAAGGTTGCAATGTTTACCACGGATAAACGCCGTTTATAGCCTTGTTGTAATCAGTAAGATACTGTGGCTTTTCCCAGGCGTACAGGAAGCTGTTAGCTTCGATATCGGATTTAAGCTTTGGCGCGACATTATTCATTGCTTCTCTGCTAAGGACTTTTAATATAAAAAGGTGGATAATTCTGAAATCATATTCACAAATCTTATATCGCTTGAAAGCCTTGCTGTTCATGTAGGTCACGGTCTGCTGCAGTGCGCGCTCAAAGCGGCCGTTTGCGCAATCGGTATAGATAAGCCCGAGGTACAAAAACGCACTATACATCTCATGACCGCGTTTTGAAGTAAGACTGCTGATGAAGCGCTGTTTCTCCTGCCATGCTCTGTCGGAATAGGCGGGGTCGCCTGCCTTTACTCCTGCAAGCAGCTTCAGATAAATCAGCGCAGTGTAGGCAAATACATTGCTTTCGGATATATGTATCATGTTGAAGTACTGCATAGCTTCGTTAAGATGTCCCGAGCGTACCATTATCTCAGTGAAAACAATAGTATTGTTCTCGCTGTATGGTTTTCCCTTGATGCGTTTTGCTTCATACAGTCTGAGGTATCTGTCGCTGAAGCCTTCGGTGTTGAACACTTTGGCTGTGCTGTAATGCGCAAGCGTGATGATCAGTGTACATAATAAATAAGGTATTATCGGCCCGATAATACATAAAAACAGGCATACTATCAAAATAACGATATCAAAACTCTGTATTTTTATCATGTGGCAGCATACTGCAAATAAGACGATCGCTATTGCAAACAGATAAAACTTTTTGCTGCTTTTTGCTAACAGTTTGATCTGAAATTTCCAGTAGCGGAAGAAAAATTTCATCACACACCTCCGAAAACTGCACTAAAAAAGCCCTCCTGCACAAAGCAAGAGGGCGAATCATCGGGGTACCACCTCAGTTTGCGGCAAATGCCGCCTCAACACAGCTTTAACGGGCTTACCCGTGCCGCACTACACACAAAAAGCTTCGCACAGCCGCTCAGGGAGGTAATTCACACACTGCGCTCCTGCCGTTTTGCACCAGACAACGGCTCTCTGAAAGGAGTGGGCAGGGCTACTGGAGTCCCATCAATGCTTTGATATATATAAACAGTATATCATATATTTCGGGGAATGTCAAGACATAAATAAGGACACGGCAAGCCGTGTCCCTACGTTTTCATCAAAGCAGGTCTGCAATGTCAAGCACAAGTCTTTCGGACTTCTCCCAGCCGAGGCAGGGGTCTGTGATGGACTTGCCGTAGCAGCCCTCGTCCACCTTCTGGGCGCCGTCCTCGATGTAGCTTTCGATCATCAGACCCTTTACCATGCTCTTGATCTCATTGGAGTGACGCATGGAGTGGAGTATTTCCTTGGAAATACGCACCTGCTCGAGGTACTTCTTGCCGCTGTTTGCGTGGTTCGTATCAACTACGCAAGCGATGTTCTGCAGGTTCATCTGGCTGTACATATCGTACAGCATCTTCAGATCCTCGTAGTGGTAGTTGGGCAGGCTCTGATCATGCTTGTTCTGGAAGCCGCGGAGGATAGCGTGCGCGAGAGGATTTCCGTCTGTTGTTACCTCCCAGCCTCTGTAGATGAAGGTATGCTGAGCCTGTGCTGCGCGGATAGCGTTAAGCATGATGGAAAGTGTACCGCCTGTGGGATTCTTCATACCTACGGGGCACTCCATGCCGCTGGCTGTGAGGCGGTGCTCCTGATCCTCAACCGAACGTGCGCCTACCGCAACATAGGACAGCAGGTCGGAAAGGTAGCGGTAGTTGCTGGGGTACAGCATCTCGTCAGCGCATACGAGCTTTGTCTCTGCAATAGCGCGTGTGTGGAGCTTACGAACCTTTACGATGCCCTCCAGCATATCCACGCCCTTTGTGGGGTCGGGCTGGTGTACCATACCCTTCTAGCCCTCGCCTGTTGTACGGGGCTTGT
>JAZQEQ010000062.1:0-3117 GCA_045539055.1 Oscillospiraceae bacterium
CATGTTTGTGGAAGCTGTAATGGAGATGTGCTGCTCCTTGCCTGTGCCGAGATCCTTTGCCGATACGTTTACGATACCGTTTGCGTCAATATCAAAGGTAACCTCGATCTGGGGGATTCCTCTGGGAGCGGGAGCGATACCGTCAAGACGGAATGTGCCGATAGACTTGTTGTCCTTAGCGAACTCACGCTCACCCTGAAGTACGTTTACTTCAACACTGGGCTGATTATCAGCGTATGTGGAGAATACCTGAGACTTCTTTGTGGGGATGGTTGTGTTACGCTCGATCATTCTTGTGCAGATGCCGCCTGCTGTTTCGATACCGAGGGACAGAGGTGTTACGTCGAGCAGCAGCAGACCTGTAACCTCCTTGTTAAGAACACCGCCCTGGATGCACGCACCGATGGATACACACTCGTCAGGGTTGATGCCCTTGAAGGGCTCCTTGCCGAGGAAGCTCTTAACAGCCTCCTGAACAGCGGGGATTCTTGTAGAACCGCCTACGAGCAGGATCTTGTCGATCTCGCCTGTGGACAGACCGGAATCGGAGATAGCCTGCTTCAGGGGACCCATTGTAGCCTCAACGAGGTCAGCTGTAAGCTCGTTGAACTTTGCTCTGGAGAGAGTTACATTCAGGTGCTTGGGACCTGTTGCGTCTGCTGTGATATAGGGGATATTTACGTTTACTGTTGTTGTGTTGGAAAGTGCGATCTTAGCCTTCTCAGCCTCGTCCTTCAGACGCTGCATAGCGAACTTGTCGTTTGCAAGATCGATTCCATCAGACTTCTTGAACTCCTCACGCAGGAAGTCGATGATTCTCTGGTCGAAGTCGTCACCGCCCAGCTTGTTGTTACCTGCTGTTGCAAGAACCTCGTGAACACCGTCGCGGATCTCGATAAGGGATACGTCGAATGTACCGCCGCCGAGGTCGTATACAACGATCTTCTGATCATCTTCCTTGTCAATACCGTATGCGAGAGCAGCGGCTGTAGGCTCGTTGATGATTCTCTTAACAGTAAGACCTGCGATCTGACCTGCGTCCTTTGTAGCCTGACGCTGAGAGTCTGTGAAGTATGCGGGAACAGTGATAACTGCCTCTGTTACTGTTTCGCCGAGGTAAGCCTCTGCATCAGCCTTCAGCTTCTGCAGGATCATCGCGGAGATCTCCTGGGGAGTGTACTTCTTGCCGTCGATGTCTACCTTATAGACAGTACCCATGTGGCGCTTGATGGAGATAACAGTCTTGTCGGGGTTTGTTACAGCCTGGTTCTTTGCAAGCTGGCCTACAAGACGCTCGCCGTCCTTTGTAAACGCTACAACAGAGGGAGTTGTTCTGTTACCCTCGGGGTTTGTGATTACTACGGGCTCGCCGCCCTCGATAACGGATACGCACGAGTTTGTAGTACCTAAGTCAATACCTATGATCTTTGCCATAATATATTCCTCCATTCTTTTGTTTGCGGCTTTACGCCGCGGTTGTTGTGAATGATTTTTTGCTGTTTTATCAGTTAACGACTGCTACCATAGCAAATCGGATAACCCTGTCGCCTATCTTGTAGCCCTTTGCAAATGTCGTAGCTACCATGCCGCTTTCAAGCTCATCGCTCTCCACTCTCTGCACCGCCTGATGCATCGAAGGATCGAACATCACACCGTCGCTCTCGATCTCCTCAACGCCCAGCTTCTTAAGTATCTCAAGGAAGCTGTCGTCGATCATCTGTACGCCCTGCTTGTAAGCAGCATCGGTGCACTCAGCCTCAAGCGCTCTTGTGAGATTGTCCATGACGGGAAGAAACTCCTTGACCACATCTGTGATGATGATGGGGCGAAGCTCCTGCTTCTCCTTTGCAACACGCTTACGGAAATTATCATACTCCGCCATCGTGCGCATAAGCTGATCCTTTACCGCTGCAAGCTCGTCTGCCTGCTGCTGTTCGGGAGTCTTTTCCTCGGTGATCTCCACCTCGGCGGACGCTTCTGCGTTCTCTGCCTCAGCGATCTCATCGAGATCTATCTTTTCCTTCTCCTGTTCATTCGTCGCCATTTTCTTCTGCCTCGCTTTCTATCTGTTTAAGCTGCTCGCTCTCCTCCTGCTCGGACAAAAGCTGAGTAACCTTGTTTGTAAAATATTCTATATACGGGATGACCCTGCGGTAATCAAGCCTCATCGGTCCGATGACACCGAGTGTTCCCGCGGGCTTTCCGTCCTTATAATAGCTTGCACTTACGAAGGTCGAATTGCTGATAGCAAACGAGCCCTCCTCCGCGCCGAACTTTATGTTTATTCCCGAAAACGCGCTGTCGAGAAGCATCGAAAGCTCGTTCTTCTTTTCAAGGAATTTCATAACATCCACCATCGGGAATTCCTGACAGCTGAGCAGGTTCTGTTCGCCCTTTACCTCGATACTGTCACGCATCGCTTCATTAGATAACTCGCATACTGCGTAAAGCAGAGGCGAAAGTGTCATCATGTAGCTTCCGAGTGCCTCGGAAAGCTGCTTGATATACTCATCTGTCATATTTGCGAGGTTTACACCCTGAAGATGCGAATTCACAAATCTTGTGAAGAACTCCATCTGCTCGTGGGAAAGATCAAACTCCATTCGGCATACGCGATTCTTTACCTCACCGTTTGACGTGATCAGAAGAAGAACGTACATCCGCTTTCCTGTCGGGATGACATCCACCTTTGTTATCACCGAAAACTGCGAAACATGATTGGTAGAGAACGTAGCACATTTAGTTATCTCTGCAAGCGCTGCCGAAGCATTCTTGATGATATCATCATCTGTTATCGCATCATCGAAAATCCTGTCATCAACATCTGCAAGCGCAGCTGCATTTACAGGCTCGGGACTCATCAGATTGTCGATATAGAAACGATAGCCCTTGAATGTGGGCACACGGCCTGCCGAAGTATGCGGATGATCAAGGTATCCCTCCGCCTCCAGTGCAGCCATAGTGTTGCGTATAGTTGCTGAGGAAACATTTATATCAGGCTTCTGCGAAAGCAGCTTGGAGCCGACAGGCTCGCCCGTTTTTATATACTCGTCAACTATTGCCGCGAGTATTTTCATCGCTCTGCTATCCACAGCGCACCTGCCTTTCCATACCTTA
>JAZQEQ010000063.1:0-14634 GCA_045539055.1 Oscillospiraceae bacterium
TGAAAAGGCGGAGCAGGACTACCACGAAACTGCGGCGGCTTATCATCTCAATGCGGCGGCAGTGCTTGCGCAGAAGCTTCGTGACGGCAGCGAGAGGTGCTGTCCCGTGTGCGGCTCGACAGAGCATCCGAAGCTTGCGGAGCTTCCCGAGAGCGCACCGACGGACAAGGAGCTCAACGCTGCGGAGAAGCTGTGGAAAAAGGAGCAGACCGCGCTCAGCAAGGCGGAAAAAGCGTTCAATTCCGCGACAGCCGAGTTTATGAAAAAGTCGGGCAGGGCAGAGGATAAATATTCCGCACTGTTTAAAGAGCCGCTTGATAAGGAGCGGTGCGCAGAGAAGCAGTCAGAGCTTAAAAACGACACGGACAGCGAGCTTCGCGAGATCAAAAAGCAGCTTTCGGACTGCGAAAAAGCGAGCGACGGAATACCGAAGCTCCGTGATGAGATAAAGTCGGCTGAAACGTGCACAAAGCAGCTTTCGGAGGAGCTTGAAACGCTCAATAAGCAGCTTTCGGGACTTAGGAGCGACTATGCCGCAAGGTCGGCTGTTGCAAAGGAGAAGGCTGCGGCGCTCGGCGGCGACACGCTTAAGGGAGTGCAGCACAAGACCGAGGCTGCCGTAAAGTCGCGCGAGGAGCTTTCGGAGCGCATTGAAAAGGCTGAAAAGGCATTGTCCGATGCGGAAAAGACCTACACCGCGGCGGTGACGGAGCTTAATTCTGCAAAGGCGCAGAAAAAAGCCACGGAAAAGGAGCTTTCGGCTGCGGAGGAAAGGCTAGGCAGTGCGATAGTACAGCAGGGCTTTGTGGATGAAAAGGAGCTTTGCGACAGCTTCTCCGAGAAGTCGGAGAGGGACGCGGTGGCTGATGAGATAGCGCAGTACAGGGCGGACACGGCGGCGGCAGAGGCTACGCTGAAGAAGTGCGCCGAGGCTGTTAAGGACGAGGAGCAAAGGGACATCGCTTCTATCGTTGAGCGTGAGGACGCACTGAATGCCGAACGTAACGAGCACCGAAAGGAGCAGACCGCAGCTTCGACCGAGCACAGCAGGCTGTCAGATAAGGCAAAGCGGCTCATAGCGCTGTACGAAAACAGTGCCGAGGCTGCGAAAAAGGCGGCGGACATGAAGCGGCTGTATCAGGTGACCGCAGGTCAGGTCGGCAGCAAGGTCAGCCTTGAGCGATATATTCAGGGTCAGCTTTTCGATCGCGTGCTTGACAGGGCAAACGACCGTCTTTACCACATGAGTGACGGCAGGTACCGCTTCCGTCGCAGGGTAGTTAATGACAATCTGCGCGAAACCGCGGGACTCAATATAGACATAATCGACAACAACACAGGCTCGAAAGGCGTGCGCGATGTTTCGACACTGTCGGGCGGCGAGCGTTTTCTTGCGTCTTTCTCGCTTGCGATAGGTCTTTCAGACTTCGCACTTGAGCAGGGCGGCGCAAAGCGCAGCGACGTGCTGTTTGTTGACGAGGGCTTCTCCGCGCTTGACGAGAACACGTTTGAGCTTGCGCTGGAGGTAATAAACCGCATCTCCGCCCACAACCGAATGGTGGGCATCGTATCTCACGTCAAGGAGATACAGCAGCGCTTCCCCGACCGCAGGATATATATCGAAAAGGGACGACAGGGAAGCAGGATAAGAAATTGACAATGTACAATTGACAATTAACAATTTCGGTGCGCCTTTCGGCGCGTATCTTCAATGACGGCTGTGTCGTAACGTAGCTGTATACAAACAACTGCGCGAAATCGTCCGTTGCCAATTATCGATCGTCAGTTCTTATTAAGGTTTTTCAAAATTCGGAGGTAACTGAAATTGCTTAAACTTGCAAGATATCTTAAATATTTCAAGCTGCATGTGTCGCTCGGACCTGCGTGCAAGCTTATCGAGGCGATATTTGAGCTTATCGTGCCGCTTGTCATGGCGGACATGATAGACAACGGTATCGCGACAGGCGACGAGGGCATAATATGGCAGGGCGGACTGAAGCTCATCATATTCGCGGTGTGCGGACTTTCGTTCACGCTGGTGTGCCAGTACCTTGCGTCTGTAGCCTCTCAGGGCGTAGGCACAAAGCTTCGCCACGACCTTTACGCGCACATCAACAAGCTCTCTTATAAGGAGATAGACAGGCTCGGCACGCCTGCGCTGGTGACCCGTATCGCAAATGACGTAAATCAGGTGCAGACTGCCGTTGCGATGCTGATAAGACTTGTCATCAGAGCACCGTTCCTTGTAGTCGGCGCGACTGTGATGGCGATGACCATTGACCTTAAATTATCGCTGATATTCTTCGGCTGTATGGCGGCTATCGTTGCTATCATGGCGCCCATCATGATAATCACAGTAAAGCTGTTCAAGCGCCAGCAGAAGAGCCTTGACGGCATCTCGCGCATCACGCGTGAGAACCTCTCGGGCGTTCGCGTGGTAAGAGCGTTTGCGCGTCAGCAGCACGAGGAGGAGCGCTTTGAGGAGAGCGCGGAGGAATACCGCAAGTTTGCCCTCAGAGCAGGACGAATAAACGCGCTGCTCAATCCCGCTATCTTTATAGTGGTGAATGTTGCTTACCTGCTGATAGTTTATCTCGGCGGCGGAATGGTGGGTGTTGACGGACTTACACAGGGTCAGGTCATCGCGCTCGTAAACTACATGACGCAGATCTCTCTTGCGCTTGTGGTAGTTGCAAACCTTGTGACCATCTTCACAAAGGCGGCGGCATCCTCTCAGCGTATCAACGAGATATTCGATACAAAGCCGAGCGTTGTCGGTGCAGATACTGCCCCCGAAACAGACGAGAACGCTCCTGCAATTGAATTTAAGAACGTAAGCTTCTCCTATCTTGACGGCGAGGGCGCGGAGAAGTCGCTTGAAAACGTGAGCTTCACGCTTCAGCGCGGCGAGGTCCTCGGCATCATCGGCGGTACAGGCTCGGGCAAATCCACGCTCGTCAACCTGCTCCAGCGCTTCTATGACGCGACCGAGGGCGAGGTGCTGATAAACGGCGCGAACGTAAAGAGCTACCCCGACGCACTGCTCAGGGACAAGCTCGGTGTAGTTCCGCAGAAGACCGAGCTTTTAAGCGGCACTATCCGCGAGAATATGCAGATGGGTCGCTCCGAAATAACGGACGAGAGGATTCTTGCGGCGCTTCAGACGGCGCAGGCAAAGGAGTTCACAGACGCGCTCCCCGACGGGCTCGACGCAAGGATACTTCAGGGCGGAAAGAACTTCTCGGGCGGTCAGAAGCAGCGCCTTGCAATTGCGAGAGCGGTGGCAAAGGATCCCGAGATACTGATACTTGACGACAGCTCCAGCGCGCTTGACTATGCGACCGACGCTGCGCTCAGGCGCGAGCTTGCAAAGCTGTCCATGACGGTGGTCATCGTATCGCAGAGAGCAAATTCCATCCGCCATGCGGACAAGATAATCGTGCTCGACGACGGTATCGTTGAGGGCATCGGAACACATTCCGAGCTGCTGCGCGAGTGTGAGGTTTACCGCGAGATATGCCTTACACAGTACACCGAGCAGGAGCTTATCGAACAGGAAAGGGAGGGCTGAAGCTGTGGCAAAGAATAAAAAAGGCGCACTGCTGCGCATCCTCCGTTATGTAAAGCCGCAGCTGTGGCTGGTCGTTATCGCGGTGATATGCGCGGCGGCGAGCGTGCTGCTGTCGCTGTATACGACTGTGCTGATAGGCGAGGCTGTTGACTGCATCACCGACCTCGGCGCGGACTTCACAAAAATGAGTCCTATCCTTATTAAAATAGCAATTATAATTCCGCTTGTTGCAGGCTTCCAGTGGCTGATGTACTTCTGCACCAACGCGATAACCCACAAGACCGTAAAGGCGCTGCGCACCGACGCATTCCGTCAGATACAGAAGCTGCCGCTGTCCTACATCGACGTAAACGCGCACGGCGACATAATCAGCCGCGTTGTAAACGATGTTGACGCGGTGTCTGACGGACTTCTTCAGGGCTTCCAGCAGCTTTTCACGGGCGTTGTCACGATAATCGGCACGCTGTGCTTCATGCTGTCGCTGAATCTGGAGATAACCCTTGTCGTGGTGCTTATAACTCCTCTTTCGTTCGCGGTGGCGGCGGTTATATCCAAGCTCTGCTTCAACAAATTCCGCGAGCAGTCTGGGCTTAAAGGCGAGCTTACAGGCTTTATCGACGAGCACATTGGCGGTCAGAAGCTTGTAAAGGCTTTTGGCTACGAGGAGGCTTCGCAGCAGCAGTTTGACGACATCAACGAGCGCCTCAATGTCTGCGGCAGGAGAGCGCAGTTCTACTCCGCGCTGACAAATCCCTGCACGCGCTTTGTAAACTCGCTCGTTTACGCAGGCGTGGGAGTATTCGGTGCGCTGCGCGTAATTACCTCCGCGGGCGCGTTCAGTGTTGGCGGACTTTCCTGCTTTTTATCCTACGCAAACCAGTACACAAAGCCGTTCAACGAGATATCGGGCGTTATCACGGAGCTTCAGAACGCGATAGCCTCGGCAGGACGCATCTTCGAGCTTATCGACGAGCCCGAGGAGATATCCGATGCTGATAACGAGGTGCTTGAGAACTGCGACGGCAACGTGGTGCTTTCCGATGTTTCGTTCAGCTACGTTCCCGAAAAGCCGCTCATCGAGGATCTTGACCTCAACGTAAAGAGCGGACAGCATATCGCGATCGTTGGTCCTACGGGCTGTGGAAAGACAACGCTGATAAACCTGCTGATGCGCTTTTACGATGTAGTATCGGGCGAGATACGCGTAAGCGGCAAGCCGATAAAGGACATCACCCGAAATTCGCTGCGCGGCAATTTCGGCATCGTGCTTCAGGAAACATGGCTGTTTAAAGGTACTGTCCGCGACAACATCGCCTACGGCAGATCTGGGGCTACCATGGAGGAGGTCATCGAAGCGGCAAAGGCGGCTCATGCGCACAGCTTCATCAGGCGACTTCCGAACGGCTACGACACGGTAATTTCTGACGGCGGCGACCTCTCACAGGGTCAGAAGCAGCTGCTCTCCATCGCAAGGGTAATGCTGACATTACCGCCTATGCTGATACTTGACGAGGCTACGTCCTCCATCGACACGCGCACCGAAATGCGCATCCAGAGCGCATTCGACCGCATGATGAAGGGCAGGACCAGCTTTGTCGTTGCGCACAGGCTCTCCACCATCCGCGAGGCTGACTGCATCCTTGTAATGAAGTCGGGTCACATCGTAGAGCAGGGAACTCACACCGAGCTTATGGCTAAGGGCGGCTTCTATGCCGAGCTTATCAACAGCCGTCAGGAGGCAACAGGCTGATCGCAACCTTTTAGGTATTTATTCCGTTTTATTTATATAGGAAACAGCTGTCAGGAAGCATTTTCCGCTTGACATTGCGGGGAATAGGTGTTACAATATCAATATATTGTATTTGCAGTAAACAGCTACCTTAACGAAAGGGGAACTTATGGGGAAGCTTAGAAAAAACAAAGGAAAGATAACGCGCTTTTCACTTGCGCTGCTGACGGCGCTTACGGTGACCGTCGTTCCGACCATAGACTTCAGCACCACTGCCGCGGCGGTGGACTATGATGCTATCATCGCTGAGCTTGAGGACAAGGCTGAGAAGCTGGAGCAGGAGAACGCCCAGCGCGAGCAGGAGATAGACGGACTTCAGGGCGACATTGCAGAGAACGACTACGCAATGAGCCTTATAAACGACCAGATAGCAGGCTACAACGCTGAGATAGACAACCTTGGCGATCAGATCACCGCCATGCAGCAGCGTATTGCGGACAAGCACTACGAGATAAAGCTGCTTGAGGACGAGATAAAGGACACCGAGGACGAGATCGCGCTGAAGCGTGAGGCGATAAAGGAGCTTGAGGCGCAGAACAAGGAGAACCTGAAGAAGTTTGCAAAGCTCTGCCGCGCCCTCTACATGAACGACACCACCGACACCGTGCCGATACTTGACGGCTCGGACGACTGGTACGATTTCTTTGTTTACGTTGACGTGGTGCAGAATATCTCGGAGCAGAATCTCGGCTTTATGAACGAGCTTCTGGACGACATTCACCATCAGGAGGAGCTTATCGTAGGTCTTAACGATGATATCGCTGAGCTTAACGATAAAAAGGCTGCTTGTCAGGACAAGATAAAGCTGCTTGAGCAGGAGGCTGCTGACCTCGAGGTGAAGAAAGAGGAGGTCCAGGCTATCTCGAACGAGCGCTATGACAAGCTGTCCGAGTACGCGTCCTACAATGAAAATCTTGAGTGGCAGATCAGCTCGCTCAGAAGCGAGGTAAACAACTACGAGGAAGAGATCGCGGCACTGAACGAGGCTATCGAGGACGCTATTCAGGCGAAGCAGGCTGAGCTTGCAGGAAGCTATGACTACAGCAGCGACGGCTTCAGATGGCCGCTTGATACAAAGTACCAGCACTTCACTACATACTTCGGCTACGACGCTTGGCGCGGCGGAAACCACTATGGCATCGACATCGGCAACGCAGGCATCGGCGGCGCGAATATCTACGCAGCGCAGAGCGGCACTGTCATCACAGCCTACAACGACAGCGGCTGGCACGGCGGCTACGGTAACTATGTTATCATCGACCATGGCGGCGGACTTTCCACGCTGTACGCGCACTGCTACGCGACCACCGTTTACGAGGGTCAGTGGGTGAACAAGGGCGAGGTCATCGGCTACGTCGGCACGACAGGCTGGTCCACAGGAAACCACCTGCACTTTGAAACACGAGTTAACGGCGTCGCACGCGACCCGATGGGCTATTCCTACGAATATATCTAATTAAAAAAGCCGCTCTTTATGAGCGGCTTTTTTATTGCGGCATTGTTCCGAATAAATATCGATTTGTGTAGTGGCACGATCCATTTCCGCCCTTTCCGCCCTTATCCCTGTATAATTCGCTATAAAATATACAAATAGTAATCAAAAATCTCCGAAAAACCGCAAAAAAATTCCCCCTGCCGTTATGACAGGGGGAACTGTTTGTTATGAATTACTCAGCGTCAGCAGCCTCGTCAGCTTCCTCAGCGGGAGCCTCGTCCTCCATAAGAGCCTTCATGGAGAGGGATACTCTGCTCTTGTCGGTGTCGATGTCGATGATCTTAACGTCAACCTCCTGACCAACAGTGAGAACAGAAGCGATGTTTGTAACTCTCTGTGTGGAGATCTGGCTGATGTGGATCAGACCGTCAACGCCGGGGATGATCTGTGCGAATGCGCCGAACTCTGTGATGCTAACGATTGTAGCCTTGATAACGTCATCAACAGCGTAGTCAGCAACGAACTTTGTCCAGGGATTCTCGTCGGGATCCTTAGCGGAGAGGGAAACTCTCTTCTTCTCGGGATCGTAGGACTTAACGATAACAGTGATCTTGTCGCCAACGTTTACGATGTCCTTGGGGTGACCAACTCTGTTCCATGTCAGCTCGGAAGTACGAACCAGACCGTCAACAGCGCCGATGTCAACAAATACACCGTAATCCTCGATGGAGCGAACCTCGCCCTCGAACTTCTGGCCAACCTCGATGGACTCCCAGAACTTTGCCTTCTCAGCGTCGCGAACCTCACGGTTTGCCTGTCTGATGGAGCCAACAACTCTGCCGCGCTGCTCGTTGATCTCAATGACCTTGAACTGTACTGTCTTCTTTACGAGGTCCTCGAGCTTACCGGAGCGGGGAACACCTGTCTGAGATGCGGGGATGAATACGCGTGTACCGTTTGTGATAACGATAACGCCGCCCTTAACTGCTGCGGAAACTACGCCCTCGAGAGTCTCGTTTGCTTCCTTGGAAGCTGCGATCTTCTCCATGCCGAGTGCGGAGTCAACTCTCTTCTTGGAGAGGAAGATAACGCCGTTGGAGTCGTCTACCTTTGTTACGATAGCGTCGATCTCGTCGCCGATGGAAACAACGTCAGCAACGGTCGCATTGGGGTCGTTTGTCAGCTCGTCGAGGGGTATGTAACCCGTCTGCTTGATGCCGAGGTCAACAACTGCTTCGTTCTTGTTGATGCCTACAACTGTAGCTTTTACTCTGTTGTTGGTATATACTCTTCTAAAAGACTGGTCGAGCAGAGCAGCGAAGTCCTCCTCATTTTCGATAGTGGTTTTGATTTCTTCGTTCATCTTGTTATGAACCTCCCTTATAGTATAGGCAGGGGTCGATGCTCCTGCTGTTATTCCGATAATACTATCGGAACGCAGCCCTTTTACAAGCTGCTTGGAAAGACTGTCGGCATTCTCCACGAACACGGTCGTACAGTGCCGTGCGCAAATCTCTGCAAGCTTTCCTGTGTTTGAGCTGTGTTTTCCTCCGACAACGATCATCAGTTCAGCTCTTTTTGCAAGCTCCTCGGCGTTTTTCTGACGCTCCGAGGTCGCGCTGCATATGGTATCATATATCCTCACACGGCTGTAGTGTTCCCTGATATCCTCAGAATATTCAAGAAACCTGCCGCGGTCGAAGGTGGTCTGAATGACGAGGGCCACATCCTCGTCGGGGGCGAGCGCCCCTTGGTCGTACAGCGCCTTTATTTCAGCGAAGTCCTTGCAGACGAACGCTTTATTGCGCGCGTGACCTTTTATGCCCTGCACCTCGGGGTGAACCTCGTCGCCGAGTATCAGCACCGCCGTGCTTTCTGGCTGCTCCGATACGATATTGTGTATCTTTCTGACGAAGGGGCAGGTAGCGTCGACGCACTCGGAGCAGACTGCGCGAGCTTTTTCCTCTGTTTCCCTTGAAACACCGTGGGAGCGTATCACCAGCGGCTTTCCCGCAGCCTCGTCAACATCTGCGGCTATCTTGATCCCCTTATTTTTAAGGGTGTCTGTAACGCTTTCGTTATGGATGAGCGGACCGAGGGTATACACCTCGCCGTACTTTTCAGCGGCCTCCTCGGCGAGCCTTATTGCTCTTTCTACACCGAAGCAGAACCCCGATTTTTCAGCGATCTCAATCAACATCGGGAGCATTCTCCTGAAGCTTTGCGATCTCGCCCATTATATCGGCGCTGAGCGCCTTGAGCTGACGACGGTCCTCGATATCTATATCGAACTTCTCCGCAGGCATCATCTCACCGATGGAAACCTGTATACGGCGGCGGAACTTACGCTTTCTGCCGTACTTTATGAACACGGGGACTACGGGAGCCTTAGCCTGCGCCGCGATTATCGTAACGCCGCTTTTTGCTCTGCCGAGCGTGCCGTCCTTTGAGCGTGTGCCCTCGGGGAAGATGACGAAGATACGTCCGCTTCTGAGGCTTTCAAGAGCCTTTTCTATCGCCTGAGCGCCGTCCTTTGCGCCGCGTTTTACGGGGAACGCGCCAAGCTTTGTGATGAGCCATGCGAAGAAGCGGTTCTTCTGGAACAGCTCCTCCTTCGCCATGAAGTTGTACTTGCCCTTGAATGTGATACCGACCACAGGCGGGTCGTTGTTGGAAACGTGGTTTGATGCGATTATGTAGCCGCCCTTCATATCGGGGATATTCTCCTTGCCGATGACGGTGATCTTATAAACGATCACATAGAACAGCTTTGCGCATTTGCGGAGAAATGCGTAGAACATTTACACTCTCTCCTTTATTATATTGCAGATCAGCTCACACGAAGCGTTGAAATCAAGCTCCGAGGTATCTGCCAGCACTGCGTCATCCGCCTGCTTTAAGGGAGCGGTCGCGCGGTGCGAATCGTTGTAATCTCTTGTGTTGAGGTCGGAAAGGACCTCCTCAAATGTTGTCTGAACGCCCTTTGCAGCAAGCTCGTCATAGCGGCGCTTTGCGCGTATCTCAGGCTTTGCGGTGAGGAATATCTTCACCGTTGCGTCGGGAAGAACGACAGTTCCGATATCGCGGCCGTCCATGATGACATTGTTTGTCTTTGCCATATTTCTCTGCAGGTCGAGCAGAGCAGCTCTCACGGCGGGGATAGCGGAAACGGCGGAAGCCGCCATGGATATCTCGGGGAGCCTTATCTCCTCTGAAACATCCTCTCCGTTGAGATAGATATGCTGCACACCATCGATAAGACGTATCTCGGGGTGAGCCTTGGGGAGCGCAGCCTCTACAGCGGGCACATCGGCGATATCGATGCCGTTTCTGCGGCAGTAAAGACCGACAGCCCTGTACAGCGCGCCTGTATCGACATAGATATAACCGAGCTCTTTGGCTGCGGTGCGCGCGATAGAGCTTTTACCCGCGCCAACGGGTCCGTCGATAGCTACTGAAACAAAGGTCGCTGACATAAGCCTGACTCCTCGGAAAAGCGGTAAGACCGCTGTGATCTGTTAGGTCAAAAACCGCTAAAGGGTATAATTCCCCCTTTAACAACCTATCAAAATTTATTATAACACAAAGAAATCAAAATTGCAAGAACTTTTTTACAATTTCACTGAATTTTCACGATTTTTTTGCGATTTCTTTGTATGGCCGAGTTCCAATTACAGACAAAACGTAGGGGCACGACGCATCGTACCCCTGATAATTTAACTAAACTGTCTGAGCGGCTAGCTTTTCTGCCTTTACCTTTGCGCTGCTCTTTGCGGTATATTCTGTCACGCCGAGTATCGTTTCGCCGTCTATCTGCAGAGCGCAGGGCTTGTCGAACTTAACGGTTATCTCGTCGGCTTTGACTATTTCGATACATTCTGTATGCTTTATGTGCTCGCCCTTGAAGATAGAGGGGAATATCATCAGCGTCTTGGTTTTATTGGAGCCATGCCAGATGACAGAGGAGAGCTTGCCCTCGGGGGCATCTCTGCGCTGAGAGGGGGCTGCGTTCATGCCGCCGCCGTAAAATCTTCCGTGCATTGCGGGGGCTATCCACACTTTTTTGTACTGCTTTTCCACACCGTCGATGATAACGGTAGCGTTTGCGGGCTTGAAATCATACAGCAGACCCTTGATCGCGATGCCTGTGTAGTTCACGGGCTTTCCGTTCGACTTTTTGCGCTTTTCGTCGCCGATCTCGCAGCAGTAGCCGTCGATACCGAAGCCGATAGCGTTGAGAAACAGCGTTTCCTTGCCGTTTACAACAACGGAGGGCAGGTCTTTTATGTACTGGTTGATCTTGAACGGAGGCTCGCCCTTTTCCTTACCGAGGTCGTGCAGGAAGTCGTTTCCGCTGCCTGCTGCATAATAGAGGATATCGTTCTTGATGTCGATATCCTTTGTTTCGTTCACAAAGCGGTTGAGAGTACCGTCGCCGCCGCAGATTATGACAGAGTCATCGGGTGACAGCGAGGCGAAGAACTCCGCGTAGTCGATATCCGCCATGCTGCGCATGGTAAGCTCCTTGTCATTGTACAGCGCAGAAAGCTTTTTGGTCTGTTCCTCGCAGGTCTTGTTTCCTGCAAATGGGTTGTAAAGTGCGTAGGTCATGATGCTTGCTCCTCCAGTTCTTTTTTCATAAGCTCGGCGCAGTATTCGCTGAGCGATGCGGTCTTGGTGGACTTGACGCGTCCTGCGTCGATGGTTTCAAGGATCTTTATCGTAACAACGCTCTTTCTGAGCCGCTTTATATTTCTGAAGATGCTTTCCGTGCCCTCTATCGTAGCGACTACGATGGGCTTTTCCGATTTCTGTGCGGCTTTGAGCACACCCGCATGGAACGGCAGCAGCCTGCAGCTCTTGCTGCGCTTGCCTTCGGGGTAGACTCCGACGGAGTTTTCGCCAAGGCTCAGCAGATTGGCGGCGCGGTTTACTGTTTCCATAGCCTTGCGTGGATTTTCACGGTCTATCGGCATGAAGCAGCAGCGGTGGATTATCCTGCCGTACATGGGGATCTTGAAATTGGCTTTTTTGGAGATAAAGGATATCTTAAAGCGCTTGAATACAGTCCAATGTACTATGGGGTCATAGTTTGAGCGGTGGTTGCTGATAAAAAGGAAGTTTCCGCTTTCGGGGAAGTTCTCGTCACCGATGATGTTGTAACGTATTCCGAGGCTCCACAGGATAAATGTAGTGGAGCCGTCCAGCAGCGCACGGTAGAACCTGCTGTCGCGGTCGTATTGTTTTTTGGGGTCAACGAAAAGTCCGCAGATAAGCAGAAACACAAACATCACCAGCACTATCGGCAGTGCGATTATCATGATGATAAGACGAAGCAGGCACTCCAGACACGCCACCCCCTAAAAGCTTTATTGATATAAGTATAGCACATAACCGCCGGTTTTTCAAGGTGCAAAGAAAAAAAGATCGGAGCACCGAAGCGCTCCGACCCATTATTTCACGAGCTTTATACCCGCATTATGTCAATCAGCCGCAAAGGCCCTTGAACCACTCGCACAGCGCGGAGAAGTTGCAGAAGAATGTAAAGAAATTGCACATTTTTACTTGTACCTCCTCGTTGTATTTCCCGAATCGGTGCACCCTTGGGATGTTTTAATTATACCACGGTTTATGCGTGGGTGCAATGCAAAGATATTGGAAAGAGAGGGGATATAAGGGAAAGTAAAAGGCGGAGCATACAAAGCTGTCCGATATGCAGAAAAACTGCAGAAGCAGATTATTTATATCTAAAGCTTTTGTTACATACTGATCGGGCAGCCACCCGCGAACGTGAGCGGTTTTCGCAAAGCGAAAATGAAATGCCTTAAGGGCATTTCAAGTCGAGCGTTTGCAACCAAAATAAAAGCTGTCCCATAGGACAGCTTTTATTTTGGTTGGGATGGCGGGATTTGAACCCACGAGATGACGGAGTCAAAGTCCTGTTTCTCAAACTCTTCTGATACCGCATAAATAAACAGATTACGATATATGAGTAATTATAAAAATGAGTATATAAGTGAGTAATTCGCATTTTTGTGTTTGAAACTGCAAAAATTTTTTTGAACGGAATTTTTAAAGGTTGCCCGTAATTGGTTTCATCCATTAAAATGCACCTTTAAAAAAACGGTGTTTTTTGACCGAAAATCGTTGTACAGGCACAAAAAAAGATATTTAGTGAATTTCAGTGCTTTTTGATTGTAAAAAGCACTTTTTTATTCGCTCTGATTACTTCTGAAATGTTTGAAGATCCTGATTAGCTTTAATATATCGTGCTGTTCCTCATCTGTCATAGAGGTAAGCTGCGCGACGATCTTGTTCATAGCCGAGTTGTTATCGTCCTTAGATGGCTTGGAGTTGTCTGATTCGAATGTAAACAGGACGTTCAGAGGTGTATTGAGGGCTTCTGCAATCTGGTTTATAGTTTCAATAGTGGGTTTCTTCAATCCGCGTTCGATCTGTCCGAGATGCGCAGCGTTAAGTCCTGCGATAAACGCAAGCTCCTCCTGGCTCATGTTTGCCTGATATCGAAGCTGACGAATCCTCTGTCCGAGCGCCTTTACGATGTTATCCATGAAATTCACCTTCTTTCACAGTATATATTTTACTATATCGGGCATTGTCATACAAAACATTTTAGCAATTATAATATTAATGTATTTAGCAATTATTTTTTATTAGTGCCTTGCAATTTGTGCGTTTTAGTAGTATAATATAAAACATAAAATGCAGCATTATAAAGAATTATATATGATGTTTGTATCGGAGGGAGGAATTATATTATGTCAAAGTGTGTATGGGATTGCCCTGCTTGCGGATTCAAAGAAATCACGAGCAAATTCTGCCCTGATTGTGGCGCCAAGAAGCCCGAGGCATATGTAACATGGGATTGCTCTGCTTGCGGATATAAGGGAATTACAAGTAAGTTTTGTCCTGAATGTGGCACGAAAAAGCCTCTGCATAATGATGAGCCCACCAGTAATACGGTAAAAGGAAATGCGACTGCTACTAATACTGTAGGTGTGGGAAATGTCAACAATTATCTCAATCGTGGCTTTATATTCTTGGAAGATGGAAAATGGGAGAGTGCTAACGATTATTTTGAAAAGGCTCTTGATATTGATTGTCAGTGTGCAGAAGCATATTTGGGTAAGCTTATGTGCGATCTCAATTTAAAACATCGCAATGAATTAGGCTATTGCTTAACTACTTTTGATGATAATGAACATTTTGAAAAAATTATGCGTTTTGGCAATGAGGATTTACAAGCTGAAATGCATCAATATATCAGTACTATCACAACCCGTAATAATGAAAATGCATATCAAAGAGCTTTAGATAAAATGCATAAAGCTAGTACTTCTGAAGAATATCATATGGTTGCTTTGCAATTTTGCAAGATAGGAGATTACAAAGATTCTGTTGAAATGGAAGCAAAATGCAGAGAATTATGCGAAAGCAGCGAAAAGGATGAAAAGTATTCTGTTGCAATAGAAAAATACAATACCGATGATAGTGCAGCCGTTAAAGAAGCGTTGGCGATTTTTGGTTCACTGGTAGACTGGAAAGATTCAAAAGAGTATATTGAAAAATGTCATAAAAAGATTGAAGTATTGAAATCGCGCGAAAAGCGACAGCGCTTGGTTAATGAGAAAAATGAAAAGGAGGTTAAGAAGACCAAAAAGATAAAAACGGCTATAGCCGTGATATCGTCAATTGTTGCTGTGCTTGCGGTTGTTGTTTTATTGGTTGTCCATAACCATACTACAAAATTGCATAATCTTAGAATTGCATCCCGACAAAATGTTATTGCGGCAGGTAGTGGCTATTCGATGGCAGTAA
>JAZQEQ010000064.1:0-12987 GCA_045539055.1 Oscillospiraceae bacterium
GAAGCATTTTTACACCACCATTTTCAATAATAAAACCTTAAGTCGTTACTGTTCATCAGGATTTAAGCTTTTCCATCTGCTTCTTGAGCTGGTGCTTTTCAAACAGCGTGTAAGCTGTGATAACGATAGCAGCAACCAGTACAACAACACCGATCATGATAAGGATGAGTGTTGTAGGCTCGAGATTTGTAAATCTGTAAAGCAGCTCTGTATAGATAGAATATACAAATACATATACCTGCTGGAAAAGTGAAACGAGAAGTACGAGCAGTATGATGATAACGACCATTGCAAAGATCGTGATCAGCATAAACAGAAGGGTTTTAGGTATTGAATACTGGTGAACCGTTCTCATGCCCGAGATAAGCAGGATCGCTGTCCAGAGAAGGGTAAGATAGGATACGAAGACGATGAACGCACCCTCGGAGTTCTGCAGGCAGTTACTGAGGATAATGTTGATGACCTTACCGATCAGCATGGGAACCAGTGCGTACGCGGTATTGGCACAGATGTTTTTCATAGTACCCTCACCGTCGAACAGCGTACACAGCGCCCAGTTGCCTATTACCCATGTAAAGAACAGGACAAGCGTCTGGATAATGATAGGAACGATATTGAATATCTTTACATAATGCTGGTTGAAGAGGAAGCCTGTCATGAGCTGTTCGCACACGCTTATGATGAAGAACAGCGCTACGATGACCATGGAAACTCTCATGCTGTATGCTTTCTTCCATCTGAGATCCTCAAAACCTTCGAAGGGGTGGACCATAATGTAGAAAGGCCATTTCCACTTGGGCATATCAAGATCAAATCTCATGCTTTAGTCCTCCCTTCCCTTATTCTGTGCCTTGAACAGGCGCTCAGCCTCAGCACGCTTCTTGGCTCTGATCTTGCCTCTTACAGAAGCAAATACATATATGCCGACCAGCAGGCCAACAAGAACGATAGCGATAACTGTGAAGTTATCTCTGATAAAGTTCATTCGCCAGCCCTTGAAAGCGTCGTTGTAGCCGACCTTGGAGTTGTACAGGAAGTATTCCATCGCGGTCTCGTACTCACCCTGATTGAGGTAAGCGTTACCAAGACCGATGTAAGCCAGCCAGTAGTTGGAGTCACGTCTGAGAACTTCCTCCCAGGGACCGCGAGCCTCGTCATACTTACCGCTGTTGAAGAGTGTGATCGCCTCGTGTACGAGGTTACCGAACTCTGTCTGCTTGAATACTGTGATGCTTGCCTTACGTCCGTCAAGAACATAAACGTTTGTACCAAGGCTCTCAACGGCGTTTACTGTTGTAAATGTGCCCTTCTGCGAGCCCTTGCCGCCGAAGATAAAGAGCAGGTTGCACTCGTCATCATACTGGAACACACGACCTGTCTTGAGGTCAAGCAGGTTGATGGTGCCGTTGACACCGATGTCAACGTCTGTGATCTGAGAGGAGTAGGTCTGACCGCGGTAATACTTTGTCAGCGCGTCACCGAATGTGTTATCGGAATAACCGAGGTTGATAAAGATATTTGTACCTGCGGAGTTGAGTTTCTTGATGATATCAGTTTCAACGCTCTTGGACTCTGTAACTGTGTAGATGAAGTTATCGGAGTCGATATCGAAATTAGAGATCTCGACGGGAACGTTTCTCTGCATCTTCTTTACCTGCTCACGGGTGAAGATCAGCTTCCAGAAAGCGTTCATCAGAACGTCGGCGGTAGCTTCTACTCGGTTTGCACCGAAGTAGCCGTTGAACTCGCCGTCCTTCGAGAATACTACGGCACCCTTTGTGATGGACTTAATGCAGATATAAACATTACCTGCAGCGTCTACCAGAACCTTACTGGGGTTGAATGTCGTATTTGCGTCGTAAACATCCGCATTGGGACGTGTAAACACTTTGATTACCTTACCGTAGCCAACGCCGTTTCCGTCAGTTTCAACTGTGAACGAAACAACACGGTCGTTTGCATTATCGGCAACATAAACCACACCGTCATCTACGAAAACGCCTGTCGGGCCGTCGAAGTAGATGTCGCTGAGCTTGTTGTACTGGGACTGCTTTTCGGAAAGCTCTTCCTTCTTGTCAGCCAGCCACTTCTCTATGTCGCTGAAATCAAGGTACTCTACTGAATTTATGAGGTTGAAATCCTTATCTGCGATAACGATTCTGCCCTTCATGCTTGCATCCAGTGTACCCTTATAGCCTGTGTCTGCAATATATATTTCTTCGTTGTCCGAGATAAAGAGATCGGCAGGCTCTGTAAGAGAACCGATGCCAAGATCTGCGCCGGTAATAACTCTGTCTACAACGTAGCCGTTCTGAGAGGGAACGGGATCTTCCCACCAGTCGTAGTTGTAGCCGTCGTACGGCTCGTCTGCGTAGGCAACGCAAGTACCGAGTGTAACGGCAGCCATTACCGCAGCGACAGCGCGGACTGCGATGCGCTTAATTGATGGCACTCAAAATCATCCTTTCGTTAATTATTTCATCAATCCTTAAGACCCGAGTGAGCCATCGTTTCAACAACGTTTGACTGCAGGATAAGGAACAGTATCATTGGGGGCAGCATAAGTACTACTACCGTTGCCGACGATACACCGGCACGGGCTATACCTGCAGCGGATATCTGCTGCATTACGATCGGTATAGGCTTGAGCTGCTCACTGTAAACGAAGAGATAACCGGTGATCTGCCAAGCGCCCTGGAAAGCGAAGATCATCAGTGTAAGCCATGCAGGCTTTACGTTGGGCATTACGATCTGCCAGCAAACTCTGAGATGGCTTGCGCCGTCGAGCTTTGCGGCCTCGATCATACTTTCCGGTATCTGCCCCATGAACTGTTTCATAAGGAACAGACCCATAGGCGTTGCGATATACGGAAGCGTGATAGCCCAGTATGTATCGATCATACCAAGCGTTGCCATTACGATGTACTGTACGATATATGTAACAGAAGATGTAAACAGCAGCGCGATCTCGATAACCTTGTTCATTGCCTTTACGCCGGGTGCCTTAACCTTTGCGAGCACATAAGCAGCGGAGGAAGCAAGGAACAGCTGGGATACAGTTACTACAACAGATACAAAGATGGAGTTGAACACGTATCTGGAGAAAGGAACGTCAAGGCTACCTGCAACCTTGAGCATGTCCTCAAAGTTCTGGGTAGTGGGACGCTGTACATAGAGCTTGGGGGGGAACACGAACAGCTCCTCGACAGGCTTTATGGACTGGATAACGGACAGGTAGATCGGGAACAGCATGAAAACACCGATAAGGCACAGCACGATAAAGATCGCGATGTCGCCGCCACGGGAGCCGCCCCATCTTTTTCTTCTTTGAATTATACGCATGTTCTGTCCTCCTTAAGTATCCAAAATTCCGCTCATTGCCTTGCGTATTACGTTATTAACGAGCATCATTACAAGGAACAGCAGGAAGCAGATCGCACAGGCATAACCCATCTCGTAACGGATAGAACCGTAGTCGAACGCGTGAGTCATGATTGTGTGCGCAGCGTAGTCTGTGGAAGGGAATGCTGTAAGGGAGCGTCCGATATCGCCGGCGGTGAACGAAGCCGTGATCTGCATTACGGCAGCGAACAGCAGCTGCGGACCCATGCTGGGGATAGTGATGTAAAGGAGCTCCTGCCAGCGGTTTTTGATGCCCTCGATAGCGCCGGCCTCATAGCCGGACTTGTCGATACCCTGGAAGCCCGCACGCAGCGACAAGAAGCCTGCACCGAGGGACATCCACATCTGTACGACGATAACGCACACGAGGATATATCTTGCGTCAGTAAGCCACTGCTGAGGACCCTTGATAAGACCGAGGTCCATCAGTGTGGAGTTAAGGAAGCCGTATGTATCGCCCGAGAAGATGAGCTGCCAGGTAGCGAAGATGTTACCTGCCAGTGTGGGAGCGTAGAAGATGTAAGTGAATACGGTCTTCAGCGCGCCGGGCATCTCGTTGATGAGCCATGCGAGCAGGAAGCACATGATGTAGCTCACAGGGCCTGTGATGATAGCGAATACTAATGTATTCTGGATAGCAATAAGGAAAACGTCGTCCCCGAGGAACAGAGTATAGAAGTTGTTAAGACCCACCCAAGTAGGGAACTGTACCATGTTGAAGCTGGTAAAGCCGATAGGAAGGGAGATAAGAACCGGGATACCCGTGAATATCAGGAACAGCAGGAAGTACGGAAGCGCAAGTATGTAGGCACTGCCGTCCTTTTTCATTTCACGCATCGTATAACGAAATTTACTGTCTTCGATATACTGCGTTTTTTCTTTACCGAACAAACTGATTCCTCCTAATTATTATTGGAAAGAGCGGTGGCTCTTCCGGAAAGCTCCGGAAAAGCTTACTCTTCGTAGAAGCCAAGCTCCTTCAGCTTTCTTACGATCTCGTTGTTGATATCGCGATTGTAAGAGCTGAGCTCGTATCTGGGATTCTTCTGGTTGTTTACTACTGCTCTGAATGCGTTGTAAACGTTACGAGTTACAGCGTAGGAAGCGGGAATGATCGGAACTTCCTTCAGATTTGCCATCTGATCGCTGATCTTTCTATACTCGGAGGTAGACCAGTTAAGTCTGGACAGCGCCTCGAGGTTAGCTGTATCATAACGGCCGAGCGGGCCCATGATAGCTTCGATATTCTTACCGTAGGAAACCTGAGTTTCTGTCTCGGTAAACCACTTGATGA
Source organism: Oscillospiraceae bacterium (assembly GCA_045539055.1). Taxonomy (GTDB): domain Bacteria; phylum Bacillota; class Clostridia; order Oscillospirales; family Ruminococcaceae; genus CAG-115. Next base: position 4,697 of record JAZQEQ010000064.1, read on the forward strand.
AGTCCCATGCAGCCTGTTTGTTGGAGCAGGACTGGAAGATTACCGCACCGGCGGAACCGGAGTTTGCGGTGTAGTCGAGAATCTTGTTGCCGTTCTCGTCTGTTCTGTATGTACCGGGAACGTGTGTGAAGTCCCAAAGACCCTTGATCTCGGGAGCAGCAACGCTCAGCTGGTTATAGAATGTGTAGCTCTGAATGAGGAGGGGCATCTCACCGGTTCTGAAACGTGTGAATGCGTCGTATGCCTGATCGAAGTCATAAACGGTGTAGAATTTTGTCCACTTTGTGAACGCCTCAACGGCTGCCTCTGTTTCAAATGTTGTTGCGGTCTGCTTTTCGTTGTAGAAGCTCTGACCTGTCTGGTTCATCAGCAGTACGAATGTGTTACCTGCGTCAAATACCTGGGAGGAGATGTTGGAGGGGAGGATAAGACCTACCTCAAGATACTTTCTCTGAAGGTCGGGGAGCATCTCGATAAGAGCGTCCCAGGACTCCGGAGGCTCCTCGTAACCGAGCTCTTCAAGAACGTCGGTACGGTAGAACATCATCGGGAAGTTCTGTGTCAGCGGGATACCGTAAACACCGTCGTTGAACTCATACAGTGTAGTTACGTCCTCGCTGAATCTGGAAACCACCTCATCATAGTCTGTGAAGCCCTTCATGTTAACGAGAAGACCTCTGGAAGCACAAACTACGGGGAAGTCGCCGCCGATGAACAGTGCGACCTCAGGACCCTTACCTGCGAGAGTAGCCTCAAGAACGGCACCCTGTACAAGGCTGATGGAGATGGGAGTGGAGTGCTCCTGATTGTACTCGGAGCTTACCAGCTCACTTACAACAGTAGCCTGGTCACGACCGAGGGAGATCCAAACGTTCAGTGCCTGCTCTGTGGAGTCTGTGATAGATGTATAGTCCTCAAAGAAAGAACCGATAAATGCCTGGAAGCCGAACGCGAAGGACGAGAAGAAGTTGGAGCCTGCGTCCTTGTAGTTATCGTGAACGGACTTGACCTCGATGTAGTCGAGCTCGAGGGGCTGGTCACGGTAGTCACGCATCCAAGCGGAAACTGCGGAGATCTGATCCTTAATGCTGGAGAGCATCAGCGGGATCTCATCAGGCTCATCAACTGCCATCTGGAGGATGACCGCCATTGTCTGCAGTGTGGAAGCCTCAGAGCCCTGACCTGTCAGAGCCTCGATGCCTGCCTTTTCCTCATAGAGAGTGTCGATAGCGTTCTGGAATACATCCAGCAGCTCGGGGATCTGGTCGTCGAGGTAATAGTCGTTGTACTCGTCGGGAGAAGGACCTGTGATCATCAGGATTCTTCTGTAATAGTAGTTCAGCTCGTAGATAAGGTCATCAAGACGCTGCATAACCTCGCCGATATCGCCGGGGATAGCCTCGAGCATGATGGTGTTCTTGCCTGCCTTGAGCTCAACATAGATGGGCTTGCCATCAGCGTCGCAAAGCTCAACTGTCTGCCAGTTGGGATCGTACTTGATCTTGATGTCGTCAAGCTCCTTGCAGGGCACAACGCCGTTTATGTAAACGCGTCTGTTGGAGAAGAAGCCGCGCATCGTGCTCTGACGAGCCTTGAGCTGGATGGAGTAATATCCGTCTGCGGGAACCTCAAATTCCCAGCAAACTGCCTGAGTAGCCTGATCCCATGTATCCGTACCGATCGTGTTGTAACGCTTGTTTACGGGGTGGGAGGGGCTTACTGTATAGTCTGTTCTGTCGTATGTGGGGTACAGTGTAGAGGAAGTTGTGTACACCGGGGACTCTGCCTCGAACAGGATAGCCTGATTATTAGAGAGTGCAGGAGTATTGTTGATCTGATCCTCAGTGGGCGCGATCTCTGCATAAGTGGGAAGCTCTTCGGAATTGAAGAAGCGCATACCCTTGATGTAGAGATTTGTCTTTACGCCGTCAAGAGAAATTGTATGTTCACCCTCGGAAAGGTAGAAGAAGTACGGAGTATTGATAAGACCGTCCTTATCCTTGATAGGATATGTAACCCAGCAGTCGTACTCTTCCTGAGGAGGACGCTTCTGGTTCTTCTGCTTTGCATCGTAACCGATAGCAGTCGCGCTGTGCCAGTAACGGTCAAGCTCGATAAGCTCAGCCTCATCAAAGGGGCTCTCGCCGTCTATTCTAAGCTCAACTTCGATAGTTGTGTTTGTGCTTGCTACGGGGTGATAGAACATTTCAAGGTTGTAAAGGCCGGCCTTTGCAACGTTGAAGTTCCATGTTATCGTACCCTCGCTGTCGAGCCAGGACACGCAGTCCTCCTCGATTCCATAGTCAACCACTTCGGTGACAGCGCCATCGGAAGTTTCGAAGTCAAGGATATCGACAACGACCTCCTCCATAGGCTTTTCTGCGTCAGCGTACTTTGCGATGTAATTCTTGTACGCATCCTCATTGCTTGACATACCGACATTTGCGGTACTTACGGATGATGAGCCGATATTGGTCGCCTTCTGCTCTTCCTCAGCAGCAGCGCCAACGGTCATCGGAAACTGAAAAACAGTGCTGAGCATCAATGCAGACAAAAACATTGATGTTGTCTTTTTCAGTTTCAATGTGTGCTTTCTTGCCACAGTATTTTCCACCTTTCCTAGACTGTAATGCAGCATATCGAAATCGGAAGCTCCGATCAAGATGCAAAATAATATTCATCCTCACAAGCGAGGATAGATGCATATCCTTCCGTCCTCCAGCTCCACGCGGACCTTGTCGCCGCCCTTGAGCCCGAGCTCTTCGAGATATTCCTTCGGGATCTGCAGTCGGCCCGCACGATCGAGCACCGAAAGCTCCTCGTGGCCTGCCTGTGCAGCCTCCTCTGTAAGCTGTCCGAAAGACTTCGCGCCGCCTGCCCTTCTAACGAGCTCGGTCGAGGTCTTGCCATCGCGGATAGCGACCACTCGGTCGATCTGCGCGGAAAGCTTTGTATCATGCGTTACGATGATTATCGTTACGCCCATGACCCTGTTAAGATCGCGGAACACGTCGAGTATCAGTTTTGCTGTCGCTGTATCGACAGAACCTGTCGGCTCGTCCGCAAGCAGCAGCTTCGGATTGTTTGACAGCGCAATAGCGATCGCAACTCTCTGCTGCTCACCGCCTGACATCTGATCAAGGCGGCTGTTCTTACGGTGAGAAAGTCCCACCATATCAAGCAGCTCTGCCGCTCTCTGACGTCTGCCCGAGAAGCCCGAGAGCAAAAGCGGCATCTCAACATTCTGCTGTGCCGTTAAATAGGGAATCAGGTTGCGCGCATTATTCTGCCACACAAACCCGACTGTTTTTCTTTTGTATTCTATGAAATCCTTCTCGGTGAATTTCAGCATATCCTTTCCGTCAACGAAAAGGCTTCCTGCTGATGGCCTGTCAAGACCGCCGAGCATATTCAGCAGCGTCGATTTACCGCTGCCCGACGAACCGACGATGCCCATCAGCTCGCCGCGTTCAACTGTGAGGTCAAGACCCTGAAGAGCCATTACCTCAACATCAGTGGATTTATAGATCTTTACGAGGTTATCCGCCTGCACCATGACGTTTTCGGGCGGAGCCAGCATGACTTTTTTAGGCATCTGCTTCCTCCTCGTCCACGTTTTCATTCACTGTAACATCGCTTATCACGCCATCTTCGAGTGTGTAAACGATATCAGCAAGCTCCATCATTGAGGTGTCGTGCGTCGTCATCACTATCGTGAGATCATTGTTCTTCACAAGCTCCCTGAACAGCCTCATTACCGCGAAACCTGTCGGCGAGTCAAGCTCAGCCGTAGGCTCATCAGCGAAGATTATCTTCGGTGAAGTCGCGATAGCTCTTGCGATTGCAACACGCTGCTGCTCACCGCCGGACATCTCGCCGGGGCGATGGTGCATACGTTTTTCGAGTCCCACCTGTATCAGCGCCTGCTTTGCACGCTCAACACGCTGCTTGTACGGCAGCTTATTGAGGCGAAGCGCGAACTCAACGTTCTCAAAAGCGGTCATCGTAGAAATAAGCGCAACCGACTGGAAAACGAAAGCCATATCACAGCGCCTGAGCTTATCTCTTGCGGAGTCCGTCAGCTTTGTGATATCGTTATCATTTTTAAGAAAAAGAACCTCACCCGAGGTGGGTCTGTCCAGTGCGCCGAGGATATTTATAAGCGTTGTCTTACCCGAGCCCGAACGGCCGCGGAGAATGGACAGCTTATTCGGCTGGATCTTAAGATCTATGCCCTTTAATGCATGAACGACACTTCCGTCGCCGATGTGAAAGTCCATGCAGACGTTATTTGCTTGAATAATATGTTCCATGGAAGTCCTTTCGTCCGCAGGAAACGGCTGACAGCTTACACGAAGCCATAACACCGCTATCATATATACCTTAATAATTATATCAAATTTATATGCTGATGTCAATAAGATTTGAATTTTTTTATGCACTTTATATAAATAATGAAAGCCGCTAACTGATTATGCACCTTATGTTATCCCGATTTCATCACTTTCAATATTTTGTGTTGATCGAGTTCTGCTTTTTCCAAATCTACAAGATATTGATTTAAGTAATTAGCTCATTATGATAACGATTACTTACAAAACGGCCATTCGTCGAAATCAACAAAAAAACGGCGAATTTTTGGTCAAGCCGTCAATCCGCCGTATAAAACAAAAACCTCCCCTTTCGGGGAGGTCATGTGTTTTTAGAACGAGTTAATTCGGTTAAGAATTACTTTCTCTTCTTGGAAACTACGATAGCAGCGCCAGCGAGAACTGCGGGAACAACTGCCAGAGCGATACCTGTATCAGGGTTATCTGTTGCGGGCTCGTCTGTTGCGGGCTCATCTGTTGCGGGATCGTCAACGATGATGTCGTCGCCGGGGATGTCTGTGTTGTCATCGCCACCAGCTACAACTGCTACTGCAGCAGCCTCAGCGTTGATGATGTCAGCGTAGTCATCGCTAGAGATGGAAACGGAAGCCTCTTCGCCCTCGCCTACAGTGTAGGTGAGTGTGTGGAATGTGAAACCAGGAGCGCAAGCCTCGGAATCATACCAACCGAACTTGCCTGTCTCCTCGTTGAACAGACCGTTGTCGCACTCTACAGCGTCAACGAGTGTGAGGTTGTCAGAAGCTGTTACAACGAAACCAGCGTCTGTCAGCTCTAAGTCTGTAGCGTTGATGTTAACTGTGATTGTCTGACCAGCAACAGCCTCGGTCTCAACAATGATGGGCTCGATTGCAGCGGAAGCAGCAACAGCGGTCATGGAAACAACTGCAGCAGCAACGCCGAGAGATAAAATCTTCTTCATATTATTTTCCTCCATAAATTTTTTGTTTATATAATCAACCCTCACCGAGGCCGAAGCCTCGGCGGGGTATGATCACAAAACTGAGAATTGATTAAGAAACGTATGCCTTCAGAATGTCAGCAGCGTCAGCAGGTGTTACCTTGCCATCCTCGTTGAAGTCAGCAACGTCAGCGTTGTAGCCCTCAACCTCGAGGCCAACATACTTCTTAAGAATCATAGCAGCGTCAGCAGGTGTTACCTTTGTATCGCCGTTTACGTCGCCGAGGAGACCCTTATCAGCATCCTTCTGATCCTGAGCAGCGATCAGAGCTGCGTAAGCGGAAGCAAGAGCAGCGTGAGTGGGGTTCAGGCCATCCTTAGTTGTTACAGAAGCTGTAGCGATATCAAGCTCAGCAGCGATTGTATCGATGGATACGCCGTCGCCTGCATTTGTGATGAGGCGGTTGATGGGCTGGAAGTATCTCAGCTCGTCAAATGCAGCGTTGTCCTCGTACTCGTAGTGCTCATCGCCATCCATCTCAACTGTGTAAGTGATAGGATCGATATCGGACAGTGCGAGAGCTGTAGCGTGCATAGCGTCAACCAGCTCCTTTGTGGGCTCGAGATCGTTGTTGTCGATCTTCTGAGCTACCTTGTAGATCTCCTCATAGATCTCGCCGAAGCTGTACTTCAGAGCGTTGTACTCAGCCAGCAGGTTGCTGTAAGCGGTCTCGAGAGCGTGGTAAGCAGCTGTAGAAGAATCGTAAGGATCGTAAGCGTCGTCGCCATCCTTATCCAGAGGAGATACGCCGGGTGTGTACTCCTTGTAGAGTCTGTCGGAATCAGCAGCAGCTACCCAGTTCATAGCAGCCTGACGAGCCTCTGCGAGAGCAACGTTAGCCTCGTTGAAGATAGCAGCATCACCTGTATCCTCGATGAGCTCCCAAGCGTCGTTGATGAGTCTCTTAACGTCAGCCTTTGTATGATCGCAGCTGGAAGCAGAAATAGCACCCTCATACTTCTCTGTCAGAGCGTAGTAGAGGTAACGGTAAGCCATCTGATACTCAGGAGCCTGAGCTGTCAGAACGATTGTACCGTCTGTCTTAACAGCGATTGTGTTCTTTGTATCGATGTCCTTGATGGGGTTAACATCGGGATCCTTGATGGTATCCTTATCCTCATAGAGGTAGATCTCAGCGATCTCCATTGCCTTCTCAAGGCTTACGGAGTAATCCCATGCATCCATAGCGGGATCAGTGGATGTCAGAGGATTGCCGGAGGATAAGAGCCAGCCGCCCCAGCTGTAACCAGCCTCATCGCTGTCATCAGCGGTGTTGTTCTCAGCAGATGTCATGTCATCGCCAGCAACCTTTTTTGTGATGTCGATCAGAGTGGAGATATCGAACTTGGAACCTACAGAGATTGTCTGGTACTTACCATCATCCTTCTTCTCTCTCTCAAATACGATACCAGTACGAGATGCATCAGTATCATAATAACCAGCGTCTGTCAGAGGAATGTACATAACCTTCAGCAGAGCGTCAGCGTCGCCGTCAACCTTCTCTGTTGCAAGCTTGATGAAAGCAGAAGCCTCGATGAGCTTGTCAGTACCGGGCACACCATTGTCGCCCCAGTAGTGCTCCTTAACAACTACTGTGTTCCAGAGGTCATCTGTTGCAGCAGAACCTGCAGCAGCGTCTGTACCCATTGTTGTTACAGTAGCCTGTGCATCGTAAGCAGCGATTGCTGTCTCGATAGCAGTGAGCAGATCCTCAACCTCGGAAGTAGCATAATCGTATACGAGCTGACCATGGTACTCATCGATCAGCTGAGCAAGACCAGCCTTTGTGGACTTGTTTACAGAGTCAGCAGACCATGCGTTGTAGAGCATGATAGCATCCTTAGCAAGAACATAGCCCTCGTAGATCTCAGCGTCTGTTGTAACTGTCAGACCCTTGATAGCGTCGATTGTGTCATATGCCTCAACGATGCCATCCTCAGCAGCAGCAACGATGTTGTAGAGGTGACCGTAAGCAACGGAAGCAGCACCATTGTGGAGGATCCAGGGGTTGCCTGTGGAGATCTTCTCGTATGCGTTCCAGTTAGCAGCGCCACGTCTCCATGCATCGTAGTCATACTGGTTGTCGATGATCTCGTTGTAAGCCTTCAGAACAGCTCTGAAATCAGACTTTGTAACCTTGGGGTTCTCAACGAGGCCATCAATAGCAGCCTTCAGTGTCTCATAAGCTGTTGTGATGTCAGCGGGAGATGTGGATGTCAGGAAGCTCTTAGCAAAGTCGAGCTGCTCCTCAAGGTTTGTGAAGGAACCGGATGTGTAAACCTGATCCTGAAGTTCCTCATTGAAGATGTTGTTGGGGTACTTAGCGATGATCTTCTCAGCTTCCTTAACGAGGTCCTTGAGCTCATCAAGTGTGTAGTTGTAGAGTGTCTCCATAACAGCCTCTACCATCTGGTATGCTACTGTCCAGTCTTCCTCATCGGAATCAGGATCGTTCAGGATTGTGTCAGCAGCCTCGAGAGCGTCATATACTCTCTCAGTGGTTGTGGGGCCGTAGTTCTTGAGCTCGTCTGCACGCCAAGCATCGCCGTATGTTACTGTAATGAGCTCCTTGAGCTCTGCTTCTGTAACAACTTTGTTTGTTGTCTCTTCAGCCTGTGCAACAACTGCAACGGAAGAAAGTGCCATTACAGAAGCCATAGCTGCAGAGAAGATTCTTCTTCTTAACATAATAGTCCTCCTAAAAGTTTTGTGTTTTTTAAAACATCTTCGAGTTATCGGGCACTCGGATGTGTTAAACGGATTTAATTCACCGTCACAACCGTAGTCATACGAAAAATCAAAAAAGTTTCAAAAAATTTTAAGATTTTTTGTTACACTACGGTAGTCACGGATAAATTACAAAAAGTTTCAGAAAATTTTAAAATATTTCTGATTTTTTTGCGATATTATGTATCGCGGTAAAATTACTTTCTCTTCTTGG
>JAZQEQ010000065.1:0-13162 GCA_045539055.1 Oscillospiraceae bacterium
AGAATTTGAAAGAGATGTACCCAATGGATAGCAAAGCATTTATTAAATACATATCGGCATTATTGCTGTTTGGTCTTAACGGAATAGTGGCGAGCCATATACCGCTGAACAGTTATGAGATCGTGTTTTTACGAACATTAATAGGCAGTATTCTTTTGATCGCCTTGTTTTTGATCGGTAAAGGCAAGTTTCATATAAAGGATTTTAAAAAGGATACGGTATTTATCGTTTTTTCGGGAATAGCAATGGGAACGAGCTGGATGTTCCTTTACGAAGCATACCAGCAGATAGGCGTGAGCTTATCATCACTGCTTTATTATTGCGGACCTGTTATTGTGATGATATTATCGCCGATCATATTTCGTGAAAAACTGACCGCACCAAAATTATTGGGCTTTGTAACCGTACTTGTTGGAATTTTACTCGTAAACGGCAATACAGTCGGCAGTAGCAATACTTGGGGATTGTTCTGCGGTGCAATGTCGGCTGTGATGTATTTCTTTATGGTAACGCTCAACAAGCAATCAAAAAATATCTGTGGCATGGAAAACTCTGTAATACAGCTTGTGGTCAGCTTCCTGACTGTTGCGGTATTTACAGGAATTAAGCAAGGTTTCATTATCGATGTTCCTGCAAACGCCTGGGGTTGGATACTGATACTTGGCGTTTTAAATACGGGTATCGGTTGTTATCTGTATTTTTCGCCTCTTGCAAAGCTCCCTGTGCAAACTGTGGCAGTATGCGGTTATCTGGAGCCATTGTCGGCAGTTGTTTTTGCCGCCCTGTTGCTCGGAGAGAAAATGACTATAATACAAATTGCAGGTGCAGTGTGTATTATCGGCGGTGCAATGATAGGTGAACTGATAAAACCAAAGAGAACGTAAAATTCCGATTTGTCTGACGCAATATATCAAGCCGCACCCATAAAACGAGTGCGGCTTTTGCTTTTCGGTATTGAGTTTTTGAGAAAGATGTGGTAAAATAAACTTACCGATAAATTTGAATTTGATGAGGTGAAGTTATGCTAAACTTAAGACCATATCGAAAAAATGATAGTCAAAAAATAGTAACTTGGGCTCAAGATGAGAACACTTTTTATAAATGGAGTGAAGGAAGATTGGGCAGTTTCCCTGTTTCGGCGGAACGTCTGGAACAGGCAGTTTCCGGAAGAATAGATAATGAAAAGTATTTCCCGTTTGTTGCTTTTGATGAAGATGTAATAGTAGGTTTTTTTACCCTTCGCCAACCTGGAGAAGTAGAAGGTGAATTAAGTTTCGGATATGTAATCCTGAATCCCAAGGTAAGAGGAAAAGGATATGGGAAACAAATGCTGCAGTTAGGTATAAAATTTGCATTTGAACTTTATGGAGCATCGAAAGTAACATTAGAGGTTTTTGAGAATAATCCAAGTGCTTATCATTGTTACAAAGCAGTTGGATTTGTCGAAAATGGATATAGCTTGACTTATAATATATGTAATGAAGAATGGAAAAGCATTGAAATGGAAATTTGTAAGTAAAATTCAAGATTCGTAGTGAACAGAAACTTTCTGCCTGACGAAACGACAAATTCCAATTTGTCGAACAGTTCAATATGTACCGCCGTACCCGTACCCACGAGTACGGCTTTTGCTTTGTGGTATTGAGTTTTGGATAAAAATGTGGTAAAATAAACATATAAACAAAAGTTCGGAGCAACATTATGGGCGATATATTGATAAAAATACTTGTGTGCTTTATCGCAGGTGCGGGAGCAGGCATCGGAACAGGCTTTGCGGGCATGAGCGCCGCCGCAGTTATAGGACCTATGCTCATGACGTTTCTGGGCGTACCTGCCTATGACGCGGTCGGTATAGGGCTTATCAGCGATGTTCTGGCAAGCCTCGTCAGCGCATATACCTACAAGAAAAGCGGAAACTTAGACGTAAAGAACAGCCTGCCGCTGCTTGTGAGCGTGCTTGCCGTAACGATGGTCGGAAGCCTTGTGGCAAGCTTCCTGCCCGAGCAGACCATGGGCGGCACGATGCAGGTGGCGCTAATTATCATCGGACTGCGCTTCCTGCTGAAGCCTGTGAACAAAACGAGGGAGCAGCTTGAAGAAGTCTCCCCGAAGAACAGAACGATAAAGGCAATTATCGGCGGCGTATTTGTCGGCTTTATCTGTGGCTTTGTGGGCGCAGGCGGCGGAATGATGCTGCTGCTCGTTCTGACCTCTTTCCTCGGTTATCCTATGCATCTTGCGGTCGGCACGAGCGTGTTTATCATGGCATTCACGGCTCTGACGGGCGGCGTCAGCCACTTTATGATCGGCGGAATGCCCGATATCCTCTGCCTTGTGCTGTGCGTTGTATTTACGCTGATCTGGGCAAGGATCGCCGCAAAGATCGCAAACAAAGCCGATGCAAAGACACTGAACCGTGTTGTGGGCATTGTGATGATAGCCACCAGTATCGTCATTCTGCTGGTCAATTATTTCTGATGCAGTTTATCAGATGCAATATGTCGAGCCGTATTCGTAAAACGAGTGCGGCTTTTGCTTTGTGGTATTGAATTTCTGATGCGTATATGGTATAATAAACTCACCGATAAATAAGAATTTGTGAGGATGATATTATGGATAACAGTAAAATATCAAAATTTATCAGGAAACAAAAAGTTGCTTTTATCTGTTCCGTCGATAAAGAAGGGTTCCCAAATGTAAAGGCAATGCTGAAACCAAGAAAGATTGAGGGGTTACATCAGTTTTATTTTTCAACAAATACTTCTTCAATGAGAGTAAAACAGTATATGAATAATCCGAATGCCTGCATCTACTTCTATCATAAAGGGTTGATTAAGTACACGGGAGTTATGTTGAAAGGAAAAATGGAAGTGCTGACCGACCAAGAAACGAAAAATATGATTTGGCGCAAAGGCGACACAATATTTTATAAGGGTGGCGTTACAGATTCCGACTACTGTGTTTTGCGATTTAAAGCCGAAAGCGGAAGATACTATTGCGATTTGAAAACAGAGAGTTTTACGATTGAATAATACAACTTCCAATTTGTCGAACAGTTCAATATGTACCGCCGTATTCGGAAAAATCCGAGTACGGCTTTTTAATTGCTACTATGATTGAACTTCTTGGGTTGATGTGGTATAATGTAGGAAATCGGACAGACCGATAAATAAGAATTTGTAGGGGGAAAGATTGAGAGCTGAAAGCAATCGTAAAGAAGATTCTTTGCGTGTATTTGGAGGATGAATCGATGAAATCTGAAAAGTTAAAAAGAGTAAAGAAAGTACTCACGATCATAACTTGTATTTTTATTTTATTTCTGGCAATTACATTTATAGTACATAAAATTCTGTTATCAAAAGAAAAACAGATATTAATCGAAGCAGGTTATTACAATCCCGTTTCAATTGGAGACTATTCACTGAATGTATATGATTTCGGAAATGAGAAAGGCAAGCATACATTTGTAGGATTATCTGGTCTGGGCGTATTTGATTTCAGTGTCAGAATGGAACGCCTTATGGGCGATTTTACTGAAGAGAATCGAATTGTAATTGTTGATCGGGCCGGCTATGGACTCAGCGATGATACAAAGGATCCACAGACATTAGAGAGTGTTGTGAATAACTATCGTACTGCGTTGAAAAATGCCGGAATTGATGGACCATATATTCTGCTTCCACATTCATTAGGGGGCGCTTATGCGACATATTGGGTAAGTCAGTATCCGGAAGAGATCGAGGGTGTCGTTTTTATTGACGGAACACAACTCGGCGATAATCCTGATCTTGCTTTGGAAAATGGCAGTGCCATTGAGAATCGGTTTGCGATTGCTGCAAATAAGTTAGGGCTGGTAAGACTTGGTAAGTCATTTCTGTTAAAGAGTGTAATCCCCGGTATGAATTATTCGGATGAACAGCGAAAGTATTCTGAAGCATTGAATCTGCACAATACATTTAATTATGCTTTTTCCTACGAAGAAGAGCATATGAATGAAATCTGCAATACTGCATATCACGAGATTAAGTCAAATGATGTTCCAAAGATTTATATTTGTTCAAGCTGGGGATTTCAGACCAGAGAAGAAATAGATGAAATGCTGGCGTGGGATAAGCAAGAATGTGAATTCGTGGGAAAGAAACAACCAAAGTTTCCGGAATCAGGATATGATATGGACGCTCTTCAAAAACTCCGTGATACCGAGTTACAGCCATATCTTGATAAAATGGGAAATTGCGAGCTGGTGTTGCTGCCAGGAATCCACTGCATTTATGATCAGCGTCCAGAAGATGTGGCAGATATTATCAGAGATTTTCTTGATAGAATAGAGGAATAAGTTGTAATGTTCAATCCAATTTATAAGGAATAGAAAATCGGAATTCGCTTTAACAGATAAATTCCAATTTGCCAAACACCATATATCAAGCCGTACCCGTAAAAACGAGTGCGGCTTTTGTCGTAAAATCACCCTTATCCTGCGTTTTATACCCTTTTTGCGGGAATTTATCTTGCGTTTTTCCTTGTTTTTCGCACTTTTTATCTTGCGTTTTTTCTGATAATGCGGCTTTGCTGTATGAACAGCCTTTTTGTAAGGCTCATAAAATAAGATCAGGCACACGGATGATTCTGTGTGCCTGATGTGCTTTATTTACCTGCTCTTATGTTCTTTACAGTCATCTTCTCAATGGTGAGATCTTCGTATACTCTTGTGCCGCCGTTGCCGACAGGTGCCTGTGCCAGAAGTCCGACCTTTACGATACGGTCAACGGGGAGATGGAAATATCTCATCATGTAGAAATTCTCGCCGTCTGTGGAGTAGTGGAATGCGAAGTTGTTTCCTACTCTTGCGACCTGAAGCCATGCGGTGTTGCAGTCTAAGTTACAGCCGTTTGCATCGTCCGAATCGCCCTTTGTCACTACGCTGACAGCGGCGTGTGTGCCGAAATCCGTCAGCTCAAAACAGCATTTCGCCCAGCAGGTGTTGTCCTTCATCACCATTACCGATGTGGAATCGTAGGTGTCCTTAAAATCGTGGGAGACCTTTACCTTAAGCACAAAATCTCCATCCACCTCGGTGTAGTAATACGGTGCGTTGCAGAGAGATTCGGGGAGTATGCCCTCCTCGCATTCGTCAATGCTGCCGCAGAAAAAGTCTGTCTGCGCAGGTGCTTTGATCTCGATCCTGCCGTCTGTTATTTTGATCTCACTTTCGTTTAACCATTTGAATTCCATAATTATTACCTCCATGTTGGTATATATACTTGTATGTATTTTACCATCAAAAGAGCTTGTCTGCAAGGTGCAAAAGTGCCAGGATCAAGCACTATTTACCCAAAACCCGCTTGCGGCTCGGAGCGTAGCCGTAATGCGCACGAAATCTGCGGCTGAAGTAGTTCACGGAGTTGAAGCCGCACTCGCTGCTTATCTCCTGCAGAGAAAGCGTTGTTTCGGTGAGAAGCCTGTGCGAGACCTGAAGCCTGTGCTGAATAAGTGCGTCAACAGGGGAGCAGCTCATATACGACCTGAAGCACCTGCCTGCCTCGCTTCGGCTTATATTCGCAGAAGCAGCGATGTCCTCGAGAGTGACCGCCTCGGCGTAATGCTCATAGATATACGACAGCATCTTTTGTATACGGATGCCCGTGACAAGCTGCACCCGTGTGGTCTCCGACCTCGGCAGGGCATCGAAATCCTTGTATATCAGCTCGAAAATCTCACTCAGCTTTCGCTGAACTATCAGCTCATAGCAGTCGCCCTGCTCACGAAACTGACGATATATCTCGCTTATCAGCTCATTTGCGCTGTCGCCCTGTCTGAACAGTATATACGGCAGGGAATCGCAGGCGGAAACGGGGCTGACGTATTTTTTATAGATCGTGCTAGTTTCGGGGGCGATGATCGTGCCCGAAAATACGATGTTCGGCATCGGGTCAGGCTCGCCGTCCGAAAGCTGTCTGATGGAGTGCAGGATATTTCCGTTGACGAATATACTGTCGCCTGCGTGGAGCGTGATGTGCTCTTGTCCCACCTGAAAATCCAGAGTGCCGCTTTGTGCCGTTGCTATCTCGAACTCGGGGTGCCAGTGCAGGGGACCCTCGTGATTCGGGAGCGTGGCCAGCTCATCGTGAAAATATGTGATGGGAAATACCGCAGTGTCGTGGGACATCTGCTCCCTCAGCTGATGATCGGTGTTTATTGTCATTATCTCACCCCTGTCGGTTTTTTATCAGTATAGCATATTTTGCTGTGGGTGGTCAAGGTGATCAGAGTGGAACGAGGGCGTTTGGGGGCAGGAAGATATAAGTGCCTTTATCCGGCGTTTTTTGATATCCACTTTATGATCTGTCAACCTCAGGTTGCGAAAAAACCGAAAAAGTCAAGCGTATCGTGGTTGAATGACGGCTTATTCTGTGCTATAATTTTTTCGTAAGCTTACAGTATCTATTTGAAAGGATGATAAATATGAGCTTTGGAAAAAATCTTCAGCATTTACGCAGAATCAATCGTAATATGACGCAGGAGACCATCGCAGAAAGGCTTGATGTATCACGGCAGACTGTTTCAAAATGGGAGAACGATGAGTGCAAGCCCGAGATAGAAAAGGCAATCGAGCTTTGCAGTCTTTTTAACTGCTCTCTTGACAATCTTTTCAGAGATGACCTCGGCGCTTTTGATGAGGCGTACTCTAATCTGCGTGTGGAGAACGTGCCCTCGTTCCGCTATGTAGTATACACTGCCATAAGCACCAATCCCGAGGGTGACGCACTTGACAGGATATATAAGATCGCAAAGGAACACGGAGTTGATTCCCCTAAGGTCATCGGCTGGGATTTCCCGTATCTTTCTCAGGAGCAGATAAATGTGTACAATATGCACGGCTACACCGCCGCATGGGTACTGCCTGATGAGCTCACCCCCAACGGTCTTGATATCAAGGAACAGAAAGCGCAGAAATATGCGGCTGTGCATATCGAAAGTCCGTTTGATAATCCGTTTGTGATCATTCCGAACGGCTATAAGGCTATCGACGAGTATATGAAGATAAACGGATTGAAGCACGTCTGGGAGGGCATTATCCCTTGCTTTGAAACGGACGGAGAGAGTATGGATATCTACATCGCCTGTGAATAATAGTTTAAAGCGGTCAGGACTCCTGACCGTTTTGTCTTTGTGTCTTGATTTTTTGCGGGAATAGTGGTACGATATAGATAGTCATATTTAAGAACGCACTATATCTATAAACACCTGACACATCGAGGTAAAGAAAATGAGAGACTATCTGACAGGCTTTTTAAAGGAATTTGAATATTCCCCCGAGGATGCACGGCAGCTGCTTGAAGCGTATGACAGGATAACCGCTGACGATGCGGCAGGCAGGCTTCTGGTTGATGCTCTGGCGGCATACGAGGCGGATATCTCGACCGACTATCAGACCGAGATACTGGAGAGGGCAAGGCGCATATCCGAGCTTACGGGAGTGCATTGCTTCACCGCCGACCTGTTGGTGTTCATGTGCATGACAAGGCATCTGAGGACGGTCTATGCCGACAGGGGACTTGATATGCAGATATACAGGGACAGCGTTCTTGACCTTAAATGGAAGCTTGAGGAATGCAAGGCGGTCAAGGGCATCTGCGGCTCGTTCGTTGCGCCGTGGTTTTGCGGTTTTTTCGACCTGAGCAGGTTTGCCCTCGGAAGATTGCAGTTTGAGATCATCACCACATGGCAGGACTACGAAAAGAACGGCGTAAGGCTTCAAGCGGACAAGAGCAGGGTCATCAACGTCCACATACCGAGGACAGGCACTCCCCTCGATAAAGAGAGCTGCGACAGCTCATACGCACAGGCAAGGGAGTTTTTTAAGGAGCAGGTAGGGGAGAGCTGCCCGTTCGTCTGCTTTTCATGGCTGCTGTACCCCGAAAACAAGAGCATCCTGCCGCCGCACACCAATACATACCGTTTCATGTCCGAGTACGATATCATCGGCTGGGAGGATAACGATGGAGAGGATCTCTGGCGGCTGTTCGATACGGATGAAAAGGACCCCGACAAGCTACCTGTTGACACCTCCATGCGGCGGTGCTATGTTGAGCATCTCAAAAAGGGCGGCAAGGTCGGGAATGGCTTTGGGGTGAGGCTGTGAGCAGCTCAGTGGTCTTGATTTTTTGCGGGAATGGTGGTACAATATAGACAGACTTATTTCAGGAGGTCGTGAGTATGGCACAGATGACACCCGAGCGTGCTGTTGACAATGCGATAGCTTCCACAAAAATGGAGGGCTTCGTGGTCACTGAGGAGCACAGAGAACTTATTATGAAGCTGATGTCTGGAGAGATAACTCTGGACGATGCTTTTAAAACCTTAAAGCAGAAGTATAATTAACGGTATCGGATATGGGATATAAATTAGATTCAATTCAGCAGGACTGCTATCCGAACACAACTGTTCTTATTAATAAGCTGGATATCACCGATGAAAAGCTGCTGGCTGAAACCGAGTCGGTTTTTGCAAGCTTCAAGGCGGCACAGCTTATAGAACAGCCGTTAAAATCCGATTTCAGCTTCGATGACTACAAGGCACTGCACAGCTATCTGTTTTCTGACCTGTACGAATGGGCAGGCACTGTCAGGAAGATAGATATGTCAAAGATGACTACACGCTTCACCGCCTGCGACAGGATCGAGGAACAGGGGCAGCGTATCTTCTCCCGTCTGCGTTCAATGGATTATTTCAGAGGTCTTGCCAGGTCGGAGCTTGTGGCGGAGGTAGCTGACCTTTATCATACGCTGAATCTTCTGCACCCATTCCGAGAGGGCAACGGACGAACTCAGCGTGTGTTCTTCACCCAGCTGATACGGGCGGCAGGCTATGATATAGACTATTCCGAGCTTAACGCTGAACTGCTGATGATAGGCAGTATTCAGGCGGCGAGCGGCGTGATGGATAATCTTGTGGCGTTTTTTGATGAGAATATAAAGTAACATCGGCGGAGTGTATTCTCCGCCGTTTCCTGTTGCACAAACAATGCCGTCAGGCTTGATTTTTGGCTGCAATAATGGTACAATATGTCCATACCAGAAGTATAATTAACGGCAAGGAAGCGTTACAGATGGCACATAAAATAATAATATGCGGCGGCAACGGTGCAGGAAAAAGCACACTCGGAAAGGCACTGGCAGAAAAAACAGGCTGGGAGTTCAGAGATGTTGAGGACTACTATTTCCCTAAGACTGACCCTGATTATCTCTATGCAGTGCAGAGAACTCAGGAAGAGGTCGTAAGCCTTTTATATGATGACCTGAATAAGCATGAGAACCTGATATTCGCATCTGTGCGAGGAAATTACAGCGAACAGACCGCGGCGATGTTCACCTGTGCAGTGTTCGTGAGCGTGCCAAAGGAAACAAGAATGAAACGTGTGCGTCAGCGTGCTTATGATAAGTTCGGTGACAGGATATGCGAAGGCGGCGACTTATACGAAAGAGAAAAAGCGTTCTATGAACTGATCGAAAAACGCACGGATAAGACCGTGACGGACTGGCTGGACACAATGGATATTCCTGTGATAAAAGTGGACGGTACTAAGCCGATAGAAGAAAACATCGAAGCTATCACTGATTGGCTTATGCAGACTGAGAAGATATAGGGGGCGAAATGAGACCTGTTTTGATAATTTATTTTTCTGGAGTCGGCAACACAAGGGTTGTTGCTGAATACATCAGAAGCATTACTGCGAAAATACCGACAGAGATATATTCAGTTGAAAGGCTTCCTGATAATTTTAATATCGACAGCTATTCGGCTGTTATCATGGGTACGCCTACATATCATTCCGAGCCTGCACAGCCGCTGATGAGATTTCTTAAAAAGATGGAATCAAGCAGAAATATACCTGCGTTTCTTTTTACTACCTGCGGCTTGTATTCGGAAAACTGTCTGCGTATTCTGGCAAAGGAGTGCATAAGACATAAGCTCATACCGCTGCATTGTGCAAGCTATCGCTGCTCCGCAACAGATGGAATGCTCCTTGTGCCGTTTATGGAATACTGGTTTAAGAATGAAAAGGATATACAGTCGAAAATCAGAAAGGATATAGGCATATTTATAAGCAGGCTGAAGACCCGTTCAAAGCCTGATATTCCGTCCTCTAAGTGGTATGCACCGCTGAATTATCCCAACAAGATACTGGGCAGGAATTCAACTTTCCCGATATATCTCCATGAAGAAAGATGTATAAAATGCGGCAAGTGTCAGAGGGATTGCCCGATGGGAGCGATCTCTTTGAAAGATGGCTATCCCATGATAAGCAAGGCGGATTGTATGAACTGCTACCGCTGTATTCACCACTGTCCCTCGCTGGCGCTATCTTTGTTTGAAAACAAGCCTGTGGAAAGAGTGTGGACAGATCGACTGTAATGGATGCGTTCAGTGAATAACAAAATAGCTCCCGAAACGCTCGGGAGCTTTGCTGTTTATTGTGCGGATCATAAGTAGGTTTTGTGTTGCATAAGCAAGAAAAATATGGTACAATGTACCTGATGATATTTTGCAATTTACAGAGGTGATAATATGGACATCCTGTTCAAAAATGACGACTTTGTTTTCTCATACAGAGTCGGCGGAATACTGGTGCATAACGGCAAGATACTGCTGCAGCGTCCTGCCGATGATGATTATGCGATAATAGGCGGTCATGTAACGGCTATGGAGACCGGTGCGGAGGCCCTGAAGCGAGAGTTTGAGGAGGAGCTTCACGCAAAGATTGCTGTTGACGAGCTGCTTGCTATAGGTGAGATATATTTCCCATGGGGCAGTAAGCCCTGCCATCAGATATGTCTGTATTACAAAGTCCATCTGCTTGATGACAGTATTCCGCTTGACGGTGTTTTTCACGGCTATGATGAACTGGATAATGAAAGGATAGATCTTGATTTCTGCTGGGTGCCTCTGGACGACCTTAAGAACAGCACAAAGGTATATCCGCTGGAGCTGATACCGCATATCGTCCAGCCGACAGGGCAGATAGTTCATTTTATTTCAAAGCAAGTATAAGGTGTGACAGCGATTTTTGACGGAGGTGTAACAATGGAGAAGATAAACATTTCCCCCGATTGGGTGTTCAGCCCACAGCCTATGTACATCATAGGAACGAAGAATGAGGACGGAACGCCGAATTTTTGTATAATAACATGGCTCGGTTTTTCATTCGATAACGGACCGCACCTGATGATGACCGTCGGCGGAACTAAGCTGACAAAGACGAATATACTTCGTGAAAAGAAGTTTTCAGCCAATATGATAACCGAGGATAATCTGTGGCTGGCGGATTATTTCGGCAATACAAACGGCGAGGATGAAAAGAAGAATGCAGTACCTTATGGCTTTCAGTGGGGAAGTGTTGTTGATGTCCCCGTTATTGATGAATGTCATTGGGCGTATGAATGTGAAGTGACGAAAGTCATCGAGCTTGACGGCGCACATCTGTTCCTTGCGGCGATAAGGAATATACAGATAGACAAAGAGTACGAACAAATGGATATGAAAAAGATAGACCTGACTAAGCTCAGACCTGCCGTCTACGCTCCGTACAATTATTTCTCGATCGGAGAAAAGCTGGGCGAGATGGGCGAGTGGAAAAAGCATATTAGAAGCTGACAGAAAGGACACCCCCATGAAAATAACCCCCGAAATGATACGCCCCGAGCTTCGTCTTATGGGCGGCGTGATACGCAAGGTAATGCCAGTGTTCGACGAGAAAGGTCTGCGTTCCATGAACAGGATGTACCGCTTTTTCGGCGAGGGCAGGAGCTTCTCCCTCAAGGTGAACTGCGAGCAGGTGTGGCTCGACCGACCTGACGGCTCGAAACTGCGTGTCTGCGTCTATACGGGCAGGAAAAAGCCAACTTCCTGCGTTGGTCTGCTGTGGATGCACGGCGGCGGCTACGGACTTGGTCTGCCCGAACAGGATATCCGCTTTATCGAGAATTTCATTGCCGCCGCTGACTGCGTGGTGGTGGCTCCCGATTACAGAAAATCCGTTGACGCTCCATACCCTGCGGCACTGGAGGACTGCTATCAGGCGCTGCTGTGGATGCGTGACAGCTGCGGCAGATACGATATCCGCCCGAATCAGCTTTTTGTGGGCGGCGACAGCGCAGGCGGCGGACTTGCGGCGGCGGTCAGCCTTTATGCAAGGGACAGGGGCGAGGTCTCCATCGCTTTCCAGATGCCGCTGTACCCGATGATTGACGACCGCATGATAACAGAGTCCTCGCAGGATAACGACGCTCCCGTGTGGAACAGCAAATCGAATGAGCTTAGCTGGAAGCTGTATCTGGGCGAGCTTTACGGCAGCGACAGCGTTCCGATATACGCAGCTCCCGCAAGGGCGGAGGACCTCTCCGACCTGCCGCCGACGCTCACATTTGTTGGCGGAATAGAGCCGTTCCGTGATGAAACGATAGAGTTCGTGAGAAAGCTCAGGGCAAGCGGCGTGAGGGTGGCATTCAGGCTGTACAAGGGCTGCTATCATGCGTTTGACATCATGCGACCGAATTCAAAGGTTGGCAAGGCGGCAACGGGATTTCTGCTGAAAGGCTTCCGCTATGCGGTGAGGAATTTTACTAGGGAGCAGCCGAGGAATTGTGACTGAAAAGAGGTACAAAATGAAAACAGCACTCATTGTAATTGATATGCAGAACGACTATCTCTATGAGAAAAGAAAAGCAAAGTTCGCCTACAACACCGCTGAGCTGACTGCCGCAGTGAATGAGCTTATACATCAGTACGATGAAAACGGCGGTGATGTCATATACATCCGTCATATAATTCAGAACCTGCCCACAAACCGCCTGCTCTTTGGCTTTTCCATTGCGGGAACTGAGGGTGCTGAGCTTTTCGGTGGACTGGATATAGTTTCGGAATACTGCTTTGACAAGCTTGTCGGCGATGCGCTTTCCAATAAAAAGCTGCGTGAGCTTATACAGCAAAAGGGCTACGAGGCATTGCATCTCTGCGGTCTGGACGAATGCGGCTGCGTGACCTCTACAGCACTCGGAGCGGCAAAGCGAGGAATAAAGGCGGAGATAATCCGCAAGGGAACAGCAACGGTCTACCCCGAAAAGGTGGCTAAAGTCCGCAAAAAGCTGGATAAAGCAGGGGT
>JAZQEQ010000066.1:0-9107 GCA_045539055.1 Oscillospiraceae bacterium
TCGCCGCTGAACATTGAGAAAGTGGAGCTCATGTATTCGGGCAGGCTGAAATCCTTAGGGACAGGCTTTGCGGGGATGTCCAGTATCTCAACGCTCTCCATACGGTCAACGCGGAAATTGTTCACCGCCTGACGCTTCTCGTAAAAGGCTACCATATAATATTTCTCATCGTCCCATACAAGCGAGTAGGGGGAACAGATGCGCTCGCCCTCGCGGTAGACCTTGCGCTTGTTAAGGTCGTAGTCGAAATATTTGAAGGTGATCTGTCTATGCTCGGTGATGGCGCGGTTTATCGCGTCAACATTTATGTACACTTTTTCGTTCGAGGTCTTGGCGCGCCCCGAAACGTACACCTGACGCTTAAGCTCCCTTGCCTGATAGCGGCTGCACAGTGCGGTCAGCTTGTCGGCAAGCTCGCGCGACTTCTTTTCCGTGATGAACTTTGCGCTGCATACGGCATCTGTCAGCAGCTTAAGCTCGGGCAGCTCAAACTCGCGGCTGACAACGCGGTAGTCAGCGTTCCTGCCGCTGCCGCTTACGATATCCAGCCCGAACAGCTTCAGCGCCTCGATATCCTCGTACAGTGCCTTTCGTGCAGCGGAAATACCGCACGCGTCCAGCCTTTCGATAAGCTCGTTCATTGTAAGCCCGTGCTGCTCGTCCGTCTGCTCGGTGAGGATTTTATATAAATATAGTATCTTCAGCCTGAGCAGTGCTCCTGAGGCTCTATCAGACATAACAGTACCTCCTGTAATATGTATTATAGATATAGTATATCACATATTCCTGATCGTTTCAATATTTTCTGTGTTACGGACAGGACGTTTTTTGAATTTCCACGGCTCGGGCTCGGCTGGCTTCATAGCGGTTGCGATGACCTGAAGCACACACGCAGCTCCGAAAATGATGATTATTTCCATGTTGCCTCCTTTGCTTTTGCTATGATGATCTTAATTCCTGTTGTTATAACGGCTCATCAGCTTCTGATATTCGGGAGTCTGATGGTATTTGTAAGCATCGTAGCTGTCAACGATGTATTCTTTTAAACCAAGAAATAGTAATGTAGCAATGTAAATGACGATCATAATGTACCTCCTTGAAAGCGTCTGCTTTGTTCCTGTGATTACATTCTAACATAACATCTGTGTCAAAATAAGGACTGATAGCCGAAAATAGCACAAAAACCGTGTTTTTTTGAAAGATTTTTACTCCAGTTTGCCGATATTACTAAAAGTAAAAGAAAGTTTGCAAAAACCCTTGACAAGCTGTGTTATTTGTGGTAAAATGTATATACCTCGAATGGGGCTTATTTTTTTGTGCATTTTTTTATGTGCGAAAAGCTCTGTTAAAAACCGCAATTCCGCGGCTGAGGGAGGCAATAATGCCTGAAAAGGCAAGAAAATAGGAGGTGCCGAAAGTGAGAGTTAAAATTACACTGGCGTGTACAGAATGCAAACAGCGCAACTACAACACCATGAAGAACAAGAAGAACGATCCCGACAGACTTGAAATGAACAAGTACTGCAGATTCTGCAAGAAGCATACTCTTCACAAGGAAACCAAGTAATCAGGAGGAGCTAAGATGGCAAAGGATATCGATTTAACAAAAGATGTCAGCGAAGTAACTCCCGATGAAGCAAAGGAGGCTAAGGCTTCCAAGTCCAAGGAAGGTGGCTCCAGACGTTCCAGAAAGAAAAAGAAGGGTATCTTCAAGTATTTCAGAGACGCAAGAGCAGAGTTCAAGAAGGTCGTATGGCCTTCGCCTAAGCAGACTACAAACAACACGATAGTTGTTCTGGTAATGTGCATCATCGCTGCGGTATTCATATTCGGCGTAGACGCATTGTTCGGTCTGTTCAATCAGCTCGTACTTAAGCAGGGCTGATAACTATTCAAGGGGGTAAATATGGCTGAAACAGAGGCACAGTGGTACATTCTCCACACATATTCGGGCTACGAAAACAAGGTTGCCAGCGATATAATGAAGGTCGTTGAGAACAGAAATCTCCACCACCTTATTGAAGATGTTTATCTTCCCACCGTTATGACCACCGAGGAGAAGGACAGCGGTAAGGTCGTTGAGGTGGAGGAAAAGCTCTATCCCTGCTACGTTTTCGTCAAGATGGTCGTTACAAACGAGTCTTGGTATATCTGCCGCAACACCAGAGGTGTTACAGGCTTTGTAGGCCCGGGATCGCAGCCTATCCCTCTCAGTGAGGAAGAGGTAAAGAACCTCGGCATTGTTTCGAAGGAGACAGAGATTTCCTTCGCAGTTGGTGATATGGTCAGCATCAAGAGCGGTCCTCTCGAGGGCTTTGAGGGTACTGTCAAGGAGATCGACGCAGAGGGCAAGACAGCTCTTATCGACGTTTCGATGTTCGGCAGAGTTACTCCCGCTACATTAGAGCTTTCCACTATCAAGAAAATTTAAAGACTTCAAGTTTTTTATGGAGGTAGATTAACATGGCACAGAAGGTTACAGGATTTATCAAGTTACAGATCCCTGCCGGTAAAGCTACACCTGCTCCCCCCGTTGGTCCTGCACTGGGTCAGCACGGTGTAAACATCATGGCATTCACAAAGGAGTTCAACGAGCGTACAAAGGATAAGGCAGGTCTTATCATCCCTGTTGTTATTACAGTTTACGCAGACAGAAGCTCCTCTTTCATTACAAAGACTCCCCCTGCAAGCGTACTGATCAAGAAGGCTTGCAAGATCGAGAGCGGTTCCGGTGTTCCCAACAAGACAAAGGTTGCAAAGATCACTAAGGCTCAGCTTCAGGAGATCGCTGAGACAAAGATGCCCGACCTTAACGCAGCTAACATTGACACTGCTATGTCTATGATCGCAGGTACTGCACGTTCTATGGGCGTAGAGGCCGTTGACTGATTAACGACCCGATAACATCACTAAAGACTTATTATTAAGTGGGAGGATATTTCCGTTTGACCACAAGGAGGATAATATAATGAAACACGGTAAGAAGTACGTTGAAAGCGTAAAGCTCGTTGATTCTACCAAGGTTTACGAATCCAACGAGGCACTTGATTTAGTTTGCAAGACTGCAAAGGCTAAGTTCGACGAGACAGTTGAGCTGCACATCCGTCTGGGTGTTGACTCCCGTCACGCTGACCAGCAGGTTCGTGGCGCAGTAGTTCTGCCCAACGGTACTGGTAAGACTATCAGAACACTGGTATTCTGCAAGCCCGAGAAGGAAGCTGACGCAAAGGCAGCTGGTGCAGATTACATCGCTGATAATGACACAATCGCTAAGATCCAGGGCGGCTGGATGGACTTCGAGGTTGTTATCGCAACTCCCGACATGATGGGCGTTGTTGGTAGACTCGGTAAGGTCCTCGGTCCGAGAGGTCTTATGCCTAACCCCAAGGCTGGTACAGTTACTCCCGACGTTGCTAAGGCTGTTCAGGAGGCAAAGGCTGGTAAGATCGAGTATCGTCTCGACAAGTCCAACATCATTCACTGCCCCATCGGCAAGGCTTCTTTCGGTACAGAGAAGCTTGAGGAGAACTTCAACGCTCTGATGGAAGCAGTTGCTAAGGCTAAGCCCGCTGCTGCTAAGGGTCAGTACATCAAGAGCTGCACAGTTTCTTCTACAATGGGCCCCGGCGTTAAGGTTAACACAATCAGATTTGGTGTTTAATCAAAGCTATACAAATTCGCTCCCTGTAAAAACAGGGAGCTTTTGTTTTGAGAAAATTTAGCCAATTCGACAAAAAGCTATTGCAAATAAGCACGATTTGTGAGATAATAAATATATACACATTTAAAGGAGAAGTTTAAAATGTCCAAGATCGTTGTTTTTGACCATCCGCTTATCAAGCATAAGATCACTCTGCTGCGTGACTGCACAACAGGCACGCGCGATTTCCGTATACTTATCGAGGAGATCGCAACCCTGATGGGTTATGAGGCATTGCGTGATCTGCCGCTTGGCATGAAGGAGATCAAAACTCCCATAGAGAACACAATGGCTCCCGTTATCACAGGCAAGACTATCGCGGTAGTTCCGATACTGCGCGCAGGTCTTGGTATGGTCAAGGGTATACTTGCCCTCGTGCCTACTGCAAAGGTAGGTCACATCGGTCTGTACCGTGACCCCGAGACTCATCAGCCGCACGAGTATTATGCAAAGCTGCCTGAGACAATTGAGGAGCGTACAGTCATCCTGCTCGACCCGATGCTTGCTACAGGCGGCTCGGCGGTTGCGGCTGTTGACTACCTGAAGAAGCAGGGCGTAAAGTCTATCAAGTTCATGAGCATCATTGCTGCTCCCGAGGGACTGTCTAATCTTATTCAGGCGCATCCCGATATCGAGATCTATTGCGGTACTCTGGATGAGAAGCTGAACGAGAAGAAGTACATCGTTCCCGGTCTCGGTGATGCAGGCGACCGTATTTTCGGTACTATCTGATGAAGATACTTTTCATAGGCGATGTTGTCGGCAAGCGTGGCTGTGAGGCGCTTCAGAAGCGGTTGTTCGCGATGAAGCAGGCTTGCGGCGCGGATTTTGTTATAGTGAACGGTGAGAACTCGGCTGAGGGAAACGGCATCACGGCGCACTCGGCAGGGATGATATTCGACGCGGGCGCTGACATCATTACAACAGGCAACCACTGCTTCCGTCAGAAGGGGATCGAGGAGGAGCTTGAGCGCAACGAGCGCATCATCCGTCCTGCGAACTACGATGATGAGGTGTTTGGCAAGGGCGTTTGCGAGCTTGACTGCGGCTCGTACAGCATCGCGGTGATGAACCTGCTCGGAACGACCTATATGCAGCCGCTTGAGAATCCGTTCAAGTGCGCGGACAGGCTTCTTGAGAAGCTCAGCTCGCGGATCGTGATAGTTGACTTCCATGCCGAGGCTACCTCGGAAAAGCGCGCGATGGGCTACTATCTCAGCGGCAGAACGACTGCTGTGCTTGGTACGCATACGCACGTTACAACAGCTGACGAGCAGATAATAAACGGCACAGGATATATTACCGATGTGGGCATGACAGGTCCGAAGGAGTCTGTGCTCGGCGTAGATAAAGATATAATTATAGAGCGCTTTCTGACCTTTTACCCCAAAAGACATATTTTCGCGGATGGCGATATCGAGATAAACGGTGTCTGCCTTGATATAGATAAAAAGAGCGGAAAATGCCTTTCGATAGAGAGGGTAAGGGAGCTGGTGAGCGTTTAAGGAGATAGCGAATAAAATAGCATATACGGGAATACCCGTATGCTTCACTATGTCCTGTTTATGATATCACACGGACGGTGGATGCCGCCCGTTTTGTTTTGAGGTGAATTTATGAATTGCATGTCGATAAAGCAGCTTAACGAATGCGCATTGAACGCGGCTGAAATGGTAAGACGAAGCGAGCAGCGCTACGCAGATGAGATAGCGGCTGCGGCTGAGAAGATATTTGCTGAACGTGAAACGCGTCCCGTAGTGCTTGTGTCGGGTCCCAGCGGATCGGGCAAGACCACCACAGCAAACCGCATTGCAAGGCTTTTAAAGGATATGGGCTGCGGTGCTCATTCGATATCCATGGATAACTATTTCAAGACCCTCACACCCGAGGAGCATGAGCTTTCCGACCGCGGCGAGTTCGACTATGAGTCGCCTATGCGTCTTGATGCAGACCTTTTTAAGGAGCATCTGCTAAAGATATCCCGTGCGGAGCCGATCGATATCCCGACCTTTGATTTTGCGACCCAGCAGAGCAAAAAGGGAATGACGCTTAAGATAAACCGCGGCGATATTGTTATATTGGAGGGCATACACGCGCTGAATCCGCTTGTCACGGGCGACAGCGAGAGCTACACCACCTGCGTATATGTAAGTGTGCGAACGCGTATAGAGGCGGATAACGGCGATCTGCTGCACCCCTCGAAGATACGACTCATGCGCAGGCTTATCCGCGACAAGCTGTACAGAGGCAGAGCCATCGCAGAAACGTTTGAGTTTTTCCGTTCCGTTGAGCGCGGCGAGGATCTTTACATCATGCCGTTCAAGTACCGTGCTGACTTTGATATCGACACATTCGCGCCGTATGAGCCACTCATCTATCGCGATATACTGCTCCCCGAGCTTGAAACGGTAGGCTCGCAGTATGCTGATTACGAGCGCTATTCGGATATAGAGAGATTCCTGCGCGAGCTTTCCTCACTGCCGAGGAGCATAGTTCCCGAAAACTCCCTTATTCGCGAGTTTATAGGCTGATGTAACTGTTTACATTTCAGTCGGTATAATTAACAAAAACAGATTGTAATATTTGTAAAGAATTACGCCTTGAAATCGTTGCCAGAAAGTTATATAATTATACTTGTAATAATGTGAAAGAATAAGCTTTCACAGGTTTATAACAAAATTTTTTGGAGGAATTTTATTATGAAGATCACAAAGATCCTTGCTTCTGCAGCAGTTGCTTCTCTCGTAGCTGGTACAGTTGCTGCTACCGCTAGCGCTTACACAGGTGCTATCTCTTTCCAGACAACTGATTACTCTTTCCGTAACGGTATGTTCGATACAACATACGCTCCTTATTGGGCAGATGGAACAATTGTATGGCCCGACGGAGAAGCTCTCGATCAGTCTTTCCCCGATTATGCAGATTACTTTGACTGGGATATCGAGGCTTATGTATTCCCCGTAACATACACTGATGTTGCTATTGATGCTGATGGCACATACACTGTAGCTGTTGATGGCTTCGTTTGGGGCGTTGACGGCGCTTCCGGCTTCAACTTCGTACAGATCTCCACAGATCTGCCTGTTGATGGCTCTGTTACTGTTTCCGATGCTAAGCTCATCGTTGACGGTGAAGTAACAGCTACACTGGCTGAACCTCCTGTTGAGGGTACAGATGGTCTTGTTATCAATGTTGTTAACACATACAATACTGAATGTCCCACATACACAGGCGCATATCCTACAGATAATCTTGCTGTTGAGTTCACAGTAACTGGTCTCGGCGGTGCTGCTGTTGATACAGATGCTCCCGCTACAGACGCTGGCGACAAGACTTCTCCTGACACAGGCGTTGAGGGCGTAGCTGCTGTTGCAGGTCTTGCAGTAGTTGCTGGTGGCGCACTCGTTCTCTCCAAGAAGAGAAAGTAATAAATTTGCCTTGTAACAAAAGCTGATGCTTTTGCGGCAAATTTATTGAACACATATTTATTCTGATATGTAACGACGGCCCCCGAGTTTTTCGGGGGTCGTTTTTTTGTTCTCCCTCATAATCTGATGCTTTCCTGCATAAAAATGTGAAAAAGGAAATGTTCAAGATAAATTATATGGGGGTGCAGAGATTTGAAAGGCAAAGCCTGCAGGATCGAGGATGAGAAGCAGGAGAGATGCGTGATACTCGGTCAGTACATAGTTGAAAACAACGCCACCGTGCGCAGCGCGGCAAAAGAGTTTGGAATAAGCAAAAGCACGGTGCATCAGGATATAACATCTAAGCTGCAGCAGGTTAATCACAAGCTACACGATGAGGTGAAGCAGGTACTCGACAAAAACAAGCAGGAGCGCCATCTCAGAGGTGGTCAGGCTACCAAGGAGAAGTATGCGGCTAAAAGCAAGAAATGATGTTCCTTGTTACAGCGCGCATAATGGTTTTGCGTAGCAAATCCGCTGGCGAAACGAAAAAGTCAAAATAAAAAGCCCCCGAAGTGAAATTCGGGGGCAAGCTGTTTAATTTCGCTTTTTTGCAGAGTAGGACAGCGTCATGAGGCTGTCAGCAAGGTGAACGTTCTCAACACAGGCATCGGGATGATCGAACAGGATATCATAGTGCGTGAAGTTCCAGAAAGCGTTAACTCCCAGGTCTATCAACTTTTCTACTGTATCCTTTGCTGCAGCACGCGGTACGCACAGGATAGCCATAGTGGGCTTGTTCTTTTTGCAGAACTCCTCCATCTGCGCAGTGTCCTGTACACTGATACCGTTGATCTCGGTGCCCTGAAGCTCGGTGTTGGTATCGAAGATACCTGCAAGCTCGTAGCCGTAGCGCTGGAAATCAGTGTTTGCAACGAGTGCACGACCGAGATTACCCGCGCCGATGAGGATCATCTTTTCGGCAATATCAAGACCCAGTATCTTCGCGATCTCCTCGCGCAGCTCGGCTACATTGTAACCATAGCCCTGCTGACCGAAGCCGCCGAAGCAATTGAGGTCCTGTCTTATCTGCGAGGCTGTCAGGCGCATCATCTCAGAAAGCTCACGCGAGGATATCTTGGTGATATCCTGCTTTAAAAGCTGTCCGAGAAAGCGATAATATCGCGGCAGTCTGCGTATTACTGAATTTGAAATATTATTACTTTTCTGCATGGTTATATGCACCGTCCTTATCGGGTGAATAAAAGTGTCCGATGGTACTTGTCTGTCTTACATCAGTTTTTCAAGGCGCTTGTTGATCTCCAGAAGGAAGTCCTCTGTGTTTACCTTGCGCTTGTTCTCGAGGGTAGACAGCACATACAGGTCGCCTGTCATCACGCCCTCTTCAATGGTCTGTACAGTAGCCTTTTCAAGCTTCTCTGCGTAAGCGGTCAGCTCGGGGATATTGTCGAGCTCGCCTCTCTTCTTCAGTGCGCCGGACCATGCGAAGATGGTAGCAACGGAGTTTGTAGAGGTCTCCTCGCCCTTGAGGTGCTTGTAGTAGTGGCGAGTAACGGTGCCGTGAGCAGCCTCGTACTCGTAAACGCCGTCAGGAGATACGAGCACGGATGTCATCATGCCGAGAGAGCCGAATGCGGTTGCGACCATGTCGCTCATAACGTCGCCGTCGTAGTTCTTGCAAGCCCAGATGTAGCCGCCCTCAGAGCGGATAACTCTTGCAACGGCATCGTCGATCAGAGTGTAGAAATACTCTATACCTGTTTCTTCAAACTTTGTCTTATATTCCTTTTCAAAGATCTCTGCAAATATATCCTTGAATCTGTGGTCATACTTTTTTGAGATCGTGTCCTTTGAAGCAAACCATATATCCTGTCTGGTGTCAAGAGCATAATTGAAACAGGAACGTGCAAATCCCTCAATAGATTTATCCTTATTGTGAAGTCCCTGAATCATTCCGGCGCTGTCCTCAAAGTCATAGA
>JAZQEQ010000067.1:0-11824 GCA_045539055.1 Oscillospiraceae bacterium
CCTGTATTGGTGTTATCATCACCAGTATTGGTGTTATCATCACCAGTGTTAGTGTTGTCGTCACCTGTGTTGGTGTTGTCATCACCTGTATTGGTGTTATCATCACCTGTGTTGGTGTTGTCGTCACCTGTGTTGGTGTTGTCGTCATCGGCAGAATCATCATCTATATCAGAATCATCGCCAGTTGTATCGTCACCTGTTGTATCATCACCGGTTGTATCATCGCCGGTTGTATCATCACCGGTTGTATCATCAGTAGGATCATCATCAGGGATATCATTGATGATGCTGTCATTGATCAGACCATCATCCAGCACATCCTCAACAGTGTCCTCACCATCGAATGTAGTGCCGCCGAACTGGTTAGATCCGTAATAGTTGTTACAGATCAGCTGACCCTCGAAGTGAGGATGACCCCAAATGCTGTAACCAAAAACTGTCGCCTGTGTAGCAAGAACGCTACCGCAGCTGCTGTCGATAGTAACAGTTTCTGCGTCAGGAAGGTTGAACATAATATTGCAGTTCTCAGGCTTGTCGCCACCGAGTGCAGTATTATCATCGCCATAATAAGCACCCCAGGGATTAGTCAGATGTACGCTGCCTGTACCTGTAATATTGATAAGTACCTTAGAACCTGAGGGTACGTTGAACTTGAGGCCGCCAGAGGTCCAACCATGAGATGTAAGACGATTGTATTCAGAAACACTGATATTGAATACATTAAGGTTGGGGTCGGTACCTGTAAACTGTATATAGCCCCAGGAAGCATTGATATTACCATTGCTCTCAACCTTTGCAAGGTTGTCTGAAAGTGTCTTCAGATTGTTGAACTCGCTATCAAAATCAATAGGATCGCATACATTTACAGGATTAAGGAAAGAGCCCGAAGTAATGTCACCACCTACAACAACATTATTTGCAGAATAGCTGTCGGGGACGGAAACATTTCCGCCTACTGCGAAATTACCTGTTGTGTCAGCACCATTTACAGCGAAATCGCCCTTTACGAACACGTTGTAATTGCCGGCAACGCCGAGGATACCCTCACCTGTGGAAACGGTATCGACATTATTATTGCCAGTGGTGTCGAGATTCAGCTCTTCAGCACCTGCGGACAGAGTCATAGCCTGCGCAGCGATAATAGAGATGGCACAAGCCATTCCTATGCCGAACTTTCTCTTTCTGAACTCTTTATTGCTCATAAAACATCTTCCTTTCGTCTATCAGAGAAGAATTTTAATTACTAACTTTTACCAACAGGCACAGTATCCCTATACCTATCTAACATGATTATACCAAATATTTAGACAACTGTCAAGTAAAATAAAGCTGTCAAACAGACGAATGTCGTTTATTTGACAGCTTTGTTTTAGTCATATTGCACAATCGAAAATGTAATCAAGTTACACCAAGCCTTTTTCTCATGATCTCGGGGTGATAAGCGTACTCCACAGCAGTATCAGCGGTGATCCTTCCGCTCTTGTAAAGCTCTGCGATGCAGTTATCCATAGTCTGCATTCCTGCTGTAGACTGTATAATGGTATCGATCTGGTGCGTTTTTTCCTCACGGATCATTGTGCGAATTGCACTATTAGTGGTCATTATCTCGAAAGCAGGAATAAGCTTGCCCTCGACAGACGGCAGAAGCTGCTGTGAAACAACGCCCTTCAGCGTCATTGACAGCTGTATCCTTATCTGGTGCTGCTGATTTATCGGGAAAACGTCGATTATACGGTCTATCGTGCTTGCGGCGCCAAGCGTGTGGAGAGTAGAAAGCACGAGCTGACCTGTTTCCGCAGCAGTCATGGCGATGCTGATCGTTTCATAATCGCGCATCTCGCCGAGGAAGATAACATCAGGTGACTGTCTTAATGCAGAGCGCAGCGCGTCTAGATAATTCTGGGTATCAAGATTTATCTCACGCTGGCTGATTATGCTCTTATCATGGCGATGCAGGAACTCGATCGGATCCTCTATCGTTATTATATGATTTTTCTGCGTATGGTTGATACGGTCGATAATGCAAGAGAGAGTCGTGGACTTACCGCTTCCTGCCGCACCTGTAACGAGCACGATACCGCCCTTGCACTTGCTGAATTCCATAACTGCATCAGGAATACCGAGCTTGTCTACCTCAGGAAGCTCAAACGGCACAAATCTCAGCACCGCAGCATACGAGCCGCGCTGCTTGTAGATGTTTGCTCTGTAACGTCCTACACCGCGTACCGAGAACGAGAAATCAAGTTCGCGCTCGGGAAGCTTGTTATCGGGAAGTTCGATATGTGCGAGAGCAATTATCTCGCGCACGATCTTTTCAGTATCCATAACGGAGAGCGGCTGCTCACCATAGTGCATGATGCCGCCGTTTACCTTATAGCTCAGTCTTGCACCTGATACTATAAATATATCTGAAGCGTCGATATCCGAAAGCTCGGTAAGTATTGCTGAAAGCTCCATATCATTGTCCTCACATTCCAAATAATGCTCCGCCATCCCACAGATCAGGCGGGTCTGCGCTGCCGATATCATCGGAAGCGGTAGTCTTCCATCTTTCTATGCGGTACCTTTCGCCGTTTACAGGCTTAGAATAAAACTTAGCCTGCACATCAAGGCTGAGCCTGTCGTTTATCGGCTCAGAAAAGGCTACCGAAAAACCGTCAGGAAGCCTTTGAAGCGTTATTCCGCCGAGCTCATCACAGTATGATTGAAACTCGTCCTCGAAAAAGCCGCCCTGAAGCTCGCTCTGCAGCGCTCCTAACGCTATACGATCGATCTCGCAGAGCTTTTCCTTTGCCCTGCTGTCAGCGGCATAGAATTGTGTTGTGAATGTACTGTTCTTTTCGTTAAGCATATCATTTGCGCTCGCCGCCTGATAGGACAGCACCGATAGCACTGTAAGGCAGATCACCGTAAACAGCATCACCAGTGACACATAGCCGATGCCAAGCCCGTTGAAGCGCGTATTGTTGTTTTTACTCATTGCGCGACCTCCTGCATATTCAGCGGTATATATGCGCTGCAGGTGAGCGAATACAGCTCGGCATCACCCGTCGAGAATGTCATTGTGAGCTCGGAAAGTCTGCCTGCCGAATCTTCACTCAGCACAGTTTCCTGCATGGTGAGCTTTACTGCGGCGTCATCCGCAACTGGCGACATATCCTCATCGAGCATTATCTCATAAACACTATCAAGCTGTTTATTATCAAACACCACGTCAGTGCAGCTGCGGACATCACCGCTTACGGAATACACCTCAGCAAGCGACTGCGCGCAGATTATTGACTTTTCGGTCATTGCCGCGGTATGCTGCTTGTTGTCAGCAGCCGCAAAAACCCGCAGTATTATCACAGCCGATATACTGAAAAACAGCAGCGCTATGATAAGCTCTATAAAAAACAGGTTTGCACGGCGCGCCTGTATCTTCTGTTTTTCCATGCGAAGTCATCCTTTCCGCACTATTGCTGTCGTTTCGTCAATGCCGCGTTTCACGGTTATTTCATAGCTAAACTCCGACTCTGTAACTGAAAGGCTGTCCAGTCCGAATATCTTATTTCCGCCATCAGCAGTGGCTTCAGCTTCAGCAGAAACGGTCTTTTCATAAAGACCGCCGTTTTCCGCGTAGATAATACACTGTATTCCGCCATCAACCAGCACTATTCCGCTGCCGCCGTTTATGACCTCTACACTTTCGCCCGAGCGTATCTTATTTGTTATGTAACGAATAGATGCAGACGAGCCGTAGGTGCTGTCGTGACCGTCCTGTATGCGGCTGTAAACTCCTGCGCCTGCACCAATTATTACGAGCGAGCACACCGCAAACAGCAGGAAAAGCAGCAGTCCCGCAACGGTATTCAGCATTCCTGCTGAGCCTGTTCTTTTAAAAAAGCCCATTGCTCCTACCCCTTTTCAACCACCCTTATCACAGGGCGGATATTTGCAGCAAAGCACTCGTAATGCACGATGTAACGCTCGCTGTCATAATTTATTCCGTAATTCTCTGTCAGGTACTCAATGCTCTGCGGATACACGCCCTCTATGGAATAACACAGCGTTACCGCGTCCTCCACAGTGCGCTCCACCGCAGCAAGCCTCTGTCCTTCAGCTGCGCTGTCAGTGTTATTAAGCGCTGTGACGAACCATATCACCGCAGCAGCAAAGATAAGCACCGCACCTATTATAACAAGCACCTGCTTTACCGAATGTGATCTCATAAGCCCTCCAGTTTATCCGAGCGCTGTCATTATATTCATAAGAGGCAGCATGACTGTCAGCAGCACCGAGCCTATCATAAGCGCCATGATAACGACTATCACAGGTTCGATAAAAGAGATTATGCTCGCCGCTGTCTTCTGCGCCTCTTCATCGCAGCGCTGGCTTATCTTCTTCCACATCAGATCAAAAGAGCCCGATGTATATGCTATCTTAAGCGAACGGGAATATGTCTTGGGCAGCATTCCCGAATCTCCGATAGCGTCAGCAAAGACCTCGCCCTTCTGCACTCTGTCAAGGCAATCTGAAATACGCACGCCAAGCTTTTTGTTAGTATTAAGGCTTGCAGCATATTCAAGCGCATCCTCAGGGTCGATTCCCGCGGTTATCATCATACTCATTGCGTCGGTGAGCTTTGCCAGCGCAAAGTTCATAGAAAGTCTGCCTGTCAGCGGAAATACCGCAAAGAAAGACGACATAGCCCGTCTGAGCGCCGGTATAGCAACAATAGCAACAACTATCACGATCAGTGCGAGAAGCACGATCAGCACGACAGTACCGACTGTTCCTGCGATTCCGACTGTGTCGTTAACAACAGCGCCCGTACCTGCATCAAAGCTTGCGAATATCTCGGAGAACATCGGGATTATCTTAACTACCAGCACTATCACAACGACCGCCATCATTATAAACAGCATTATCGGATGGAACACTGAAAACCTTATCGTACGCTGCATATCAGCACGGTTTTCATAATACTCGGACAAGCCCTTGAGCACGTCATCGAGTCGACCCGACATTTCGCCTATCTCTGCCATCTTTACAGCATAGGAGGGAAACACCTTGCTCTCCTCCATCGCACTGTAAAGCGATCTTCCGTCGCCGATCACACCCGAAAGGAATACACAGACATCACGGATATTTCTGTCATCTATGTCATCTGCGATCATATCAAGTCCGTCATCGATCTGCATACCTGCGTTAACCATCAGCCAGAGCTGCTCGCAGAAATATGAAGTCTGCTCGTTATTGAGTTTTTTAAGCTTAGCCATAATCCTACCTCGCTTTATCAATATCTGTATATCGCCGAATAGTTGCCGCTGTCCATTATATACGCAGCTATGCGCGGCTTATCGGGAGTATTTGCATAGAATGTGGAATCCACTATATTATAACCCTTCTGCTTCAGCAGCAGCTCAGTGGATATCCAGCCTGTTTCGGTCGTGTAGACCTCGTTCCAGGCATGGTATATGTTTGCCTTCGCATAGCCGATAACAAGCCTCGAGGGTATTCCCTGCGATCTCAGCATAGCAGCAAAAAGCGACGCATAATCGTAGCATATACCTTTCTTTCTTGCGAGAACGCTGTCGGGATCAGGCACATACATACCCACAGCACCGCTCGACACCCTGTCAGCAAGGTCATAATCATACGTTATATTCTCTGTGATATAACCGAATATCGCAGCTATCTTCTCGACAGTGTCAGTGACACCTGCACACACCTCGGCAGCCTTGTATACGCAATCCGAGCCCTGCTCGTACATTACATATCTGTTTGGATAGATATAGGGCGACACTGCATCAGAGATATTTGCTGTTACGGTGATATTTATCACCTCGGAATACATATTGCCGTCAAGCTGCTCATAAAGCTGGATGTTATAATCTCCGCTGCCCTCGGTGAGCGGATAATATTCAAATATACCATCTACGTTAAGATCATGATCGCTCACTACACTGCCACAGATTATCCTCATTTTTGCACGAGCCGAAGCACCCGTATACTTCGCCGAGATATATCCATGCGAAATATTGCTGTAATCAACTACTGCTGTTTCCTCTACCTGTGCGTTCGTCATCGGCGAGGTCGCCGCCTTTATCGTTGGTACTATTACGGGAGCAGCAGGCTTTGGCGGTGCTGTCGTTGCGGTAGTCGTGGCAACTGTTGTAGTCTGCGTTGTGGTTACGATCGGCTCGACCGTTTCAACAGGCTCTGCGATTTCTGTTGTCTGCGGTTCGTTAGTCGCATCCTCGCTCTCGATAGTCGGCTCATCAAGCTCGACCGGCGCAGGAGTTGTAGTTGTCTTAGCGGTCGTTGTGGCTGATGTAGTAGTTGCAGAGGTCGTTGTCTGCGTCACAGACGACGTCGCCGACGATGTTGTCGAAGTCGTCTGCGGCTTGCTATCTTCAGGCCTTGCATCGGAGCAGGCGGTACACAGCATCAACGCCGCCAAAAGCAACAGTACGGTCTTGCTTGCAAGCTTCTTATTCACTCCGTCTGCCCCTCCTTTCATAGGGAATCATTATTTTCTGTTTAATCTCAGATCTCTGAACACCATATAACGCTCATCCACCTGATCGTACAGCTTCTTGCTGTAACCCGACATTATACGGGTCATGTGCTCGGCGGCCTGACGGTAGAACTCCGCCTCATAGCGTGCAATATCCGCACCGCCATGATGCTCATCCGAAGCATAGTATCTCTTTGCTATATCTATGACATAGCAATCTGTAAACTTGATAAACATATCCTCGCACACTGAGATAAACTTGCGCTTGAACTGGAGCTTGGGGTCCTCAGGAAGCTTCTGAAGCTTATTCTCGGTGTCGATATAATCCGATTTCAGATCGACCCTGACAAGTATTATGTTATCGCCATAGCGATAGGATATATCCTTTGTAAAGCGCATGAGCGCGTCACGGCAATGATTGAGATCGCGCTTTTCAAAGAGATAGCACGACTCGCAGTCATCCTTTATGCTCTTATAAAACTCAGTACTGCGGAAGAATTCGTCCACCTCAAACAGACCGCCCATGTACTCGTTCATCTCGCAGATAAGGTCGTAGAAATCCACAACCAGCCACTTTGAGCTGCTCTTGCTAAGCTGGAACAGGCCGTTGCGCGCAAAGACATCTGCCGCAACACGTCTTCTCCAGTTGCTGCCGCCAAAGCTTGCATCATCATGCGGAAGATCAACGGTCATGATCGGCTCGTAAGAAAGCACGGGATTCTGCATAAAGATATATTTGCCTGTTTCAACATACAGGTCATTATTGATTATTTCCTTGGAAATATCACTGCCCCAGATGTCCACTGTGCGATTGGGAAGTCCCGTAAAATATGCGCTCAGCATATCCGGATCATTACGCAGCAGCATTACAAGCTCCGCAGATTTATCCGAAACAGGCTCAGAAAGCTGCGCTGACAGCAGCTTTGCGATGACCTTTACGATATTCATATTCTCCCTGAATACAGGAGCATAGAAATCATAAGGACGCGAAATATCACCCGCAAGAACCGCGTATATTATATCCGCGACATCGCACAGCTTTGCAGCTGCCCTGTCATCCGCGAAAAATCCACGCACCATATCGAGCCTTGACTCGCCGCAGGCCTTGAGCTTCATCAGCCATGTGCGATATTTAGCTGCAAAATCCATGTTTGTGTATGCTATCAGCATATCAGCCGCGCTGCGCATATCAAGCAGCCAGCGCTGCTTTGCGCCTGCTGTCATGGAATGATAATATCTCATCACGCGGTCGTACCAGAGGCTGCTGTCAGGCTCTGCCACATAGCGGCGGCCGCCCTCGATTATCTTCATTGCCGCTTCAGAGGCATCGTTGTAATACTCGCGCTCGAAATGCAGAGGGCTTCCGTTTCTGCCGAAATAATACTTAGCAAGATCTATAACGCAGGGGTCAACAAGCTCGATAAAGTAATCCTCCATCGCAGCAAGTCTTTCATTAAGTGCGTCACGGCGCTGTGTAAGTCTGAGCTCGCCATCAAACGCAGTCTTTTCCGACACCTTTTGTCTGACA
This sequence comes from Oscillospiraceae bacterium, assembly GCA_045539055.1. Lineage (GTDB taxonomy): Bacteria > Bacillota > Clostridia > Oscillospirales > Ruminococcaceae > CAG-115. The sequence continues at coordinate 8,031 of JAZQEQ010000067.1, forward strand.
AGTATTATTCTTTCGGGTGGGAATATCTTGAGCAGCTCCTCGGCATAGCTCTTTATGCGCGCTTTCCAGAGTCGCTCTTTAAACGGAGGCTTTATACGGGTGAATTCACTGCTGCGTATGGTATAGAACGGAGCTTCAAGAAATCGCTTTGAGCCTGTATAAAGCTCTGTTTCGCGCTTGTACAGCACCGCCGTCGCCGCAGTATAGAAATCCACCGCGATGTATTCCGCACTACACGCACGGAAATAGTTCATATAATCCTTTTCGATATCTATACGCACAGGCTCTGACACATCATCCGCAACATAGCCTATGCCATCTGTGCCAAGCTGTGAAAGGCGCATTGCGGTCCTATGAGTGTAAAAGCGACCGCCGTAGCCGAATATTCTGCCGAGTATAGATGATCCGCTGAGCACTATCGACGGTTTTGGCGAGAACGGCTGTATATCCTTGCCGATCTGAGCCGCGATACGCTCCTTTGCTTCACGCGAATCGCTGCTGTACACACGCTGTACGGGAAGAACCCTGACATCACCGCCAAGTCCCTCGCATACGCACGGGATATACGATACCTTCGCCGATACCTGTCCGCTTCTGCGTGTAAGTGAAACTCTCAGCACTGCGCTGTCACGGTTTTCGGGGATCTCGCTGTAAGAAGTGATAAGATCACCCAGCGAATACACACAGTGCACTGCTCTGCCGTCACTTGCTGTTATAAGCTCGTACTTCTGAACGACATGAGGATGCGAGCCGACGATAAGATCAGCACCTGCATCCGCCATAAAGCGGCTTTCCTCAAGCTGCACGCTGTTTAATGTTTCTGTATTTTTATCGCCCCAGTGCGCAAATACTACTATGTACTCAGCACCTGCGGCACGAGATCTCTTTATATACTGCTCAAAGTGCTCCCTGCTGTACGAGCCGAAAGCGGCATCACCGTCAGACAGCATATTACAGCCGATAAAAGCCACTCTGAAGCCCTTTACCCTGTGGAAAACAGGATTTGCTTTCAGCGTTCCGAGATTGTCCATACCCACACGCGCTATCTCATCAACAGTTGCTTTAAGCCCCTTTTCGCCAAGGCTGCAGCAATGACCGTTGGACGTTGCAAGCATAGTAAAGCCTGCACCCGAGAGGGACGAAAGCAGCGATGACGGTGCATTGTTATTCGGTGAGCCGTCTTCAAGTCGCGGCTGCTCCAGCTCATAAGGCATCGCATCACAGCACGCAGTATTCAATGCGCCACAGCAGAGGTCGGCTTTCTTCAGCTGGTCTTTGATATAGCTGAAGCATGCCCCAAAATCAAAGCTGCGACTTTCTGCCGCGCGCTGCTGACGCGCAGTACACATGATATCGCCCGCAAACAGCATAACGGCACTTGCATCGGGCTTAGGCTGTTCTCGGTCAACATAGACCTTTGTCACAAAGCTTTTACCGTTGGAGGTAGTGGTTATTCTGGCACTGCCCTTGCTGACAGCACGCACAAGTCCGCCGTCTACCACAACAACATCACTGTTGCTGCTCTTAAAGCTTGCCATGGGAGTCTTGTTGTCCTTCTCCCACTTCACATTAGTATATTCGCCCTCTGTAAGGCAGATAACGCTCTGTGCCTTAAGCTCCTCGGAAAGCGGAACAAAGCTTACAGACTCGCTGCGCTCGCTCTCTATCTCCTCACCGTTTTCGTGACGGAAAGCGCTCACCTGCACAAGGTATTCCTTACCGTTTACAAAGCCAAAAACACTTTTTTCAGCGGTAGAAGCATAGCGCTTCTTTATGCATTTCTTAGGTCTGTCCGCAACAAAAAAGCGCAGGATATATCCACCTGCATTTTTTACAGGCGCCCAGCTTACAACAACAGCACTGTCGCGCACCGAAGCTGTTACATTCTCGGGAGCCACAAGCTTTTTCGGCACAACAAACACCTCTTTTCAGCGCATAAGTATACATAATAGAATTATACCACCTTTTAGCGATACTTTCAAGTAGTTTTACGCACAAAAAACAGGACTGCAACAAAATGCAGTCCTGAAATATCATTAAAATGCCTTTGCTTCGCTGAAATCTATCGTTTTGGTAAAAGGATTGTAATAAATATCGCTCATATCCTCACCAATATAGAAATACTCGTTTTTATAGCAAAGCGGAATAAATGCCGCATCACTTAGCAGAAGTTCTTCCGCTGCGACATAATGCTCAGCACTCTCAGAAAGGTCCACAGCCCTGCCCGCAAGCTTTATCAGCCGCTCGAAATCGGGGTTTATATATCCCGAATAATTCTCGCTGCTGCCAGAAGTAAAGGGCTTGAGATACGCTTCGGGGCTGTTGTAGCCGCCTGTCAGCTCCCTTACTGCTATCTCATAATCACCGCTTTGCAGTCGCTTCAGGTATTCCTCCTCGGAAAGCACCTCTATCCTGCAATAGAAGCCAAGCTCCTTCTGCCACTCCTGCATCATATCCGCGACCGCTTCCCTCATAGTGTCATCAGGCAGGATTATACGCGCACCAACAAGCTGTTCCTTGTTGATCTTATCCTCGACCGCCGCATATAGATCCGCTGCGGCTTTTGCGTCATATTCAACGCCCGAACTGTCGCCAGCATATTCACGATAGCTCTGATCAAGCAGTGTGACTTCCTCCGGAACGACTCCCTGTGCGGTCTTATAAGCCGACAGGATAGCCGAGAGCTCGTCACGATCGACAAGACTTGCAAGAGCACGTCGAAATTCTGAATGAGAGAAAAGCTCATAATCGGTATTGAAAGTAAGTCCCACCGCGATACTGCTGAAGCTTTCGACAGTAACATCATCGCCAGTGATAAGCTCCGTCTGTTCATCTGTAACAGCGATACAGCTTGTAACCTCGCTGTTGAAATCGCCGACGAATCTCGCCTCATCTACAATAAAGAAGTTCAGACCGTATGGGTATACCTTATTGGTTTCGTCCGTCTTGTAGTTACGGCGCAGGATGATATGGTTGTTATCAGTCGGTGTATAGGGGTCATAGTCCCATGTACGGATGTAAAAAGCACCGTTTGATGGAGTGGTGTCCGCGGAAAGCCCGTACTTTCCCTTGACAAGCAGGAAATACTCCTCGTTACAGGGCATTGCAGGCGTTTTGGTAAGCAATACAGGAAACTGGGGATTGGGATAAGCGAGAGTTATCTCAAGCTCAAAGTCACCGAGCGCCTTTACCCCTATCTGCGATACATCAGGGATAAAACCACGGTTTACCTGCTCGGAATTCTTTATACAATAATATTCCGAAGCGCGCGCTGCTCTTGTCTTAGGATCAAAAAGGCGCTGAAAGCCGTACACAAAGTCGTTCGCGGTGCACTGAGCCTCAAACTCGCCGCCGTTGTCTATCCAATAGATATCCTCGCGAAGCTTGAAGGTGTAAACCAGTCCATCCTCTGATACGACATAATCCTCTGCCACGCCCTCGGAAAGGCTTCCGTCAGGCTCAGCTGTAAGAAGCCCCTTGTACATACAGGCTATCAGCAGGTCGGAGTTTGCGTCGTTTGCCGTCTGCGGGTCAAGGCTGCCGGGATTGTAGGAAATATCATATTTAAAAGTGCCGCCGCTGCCATCGTCCTCTCGGCAGGCGGTATATGTCAAAAGCGAGCAGCACAGCAGCGCTGCCGCTATAATGCGCTTAAAAAAATTCAACTGTTTCTCCTTTTGCGACAAATATCGCGTTTTCTCACAATTGATATTGTAACACAGTTACAGTCAGATTTCAACCTCTGTCACACAGTTTTCAGCAAGACTTTTCTGAACGTCGATGATACGCTGATT
>JAZQEQ010000068.1:0-5823 GCA_045539055.1 Oscillospiraceae bacterium
CCGATACCGCCGCCGATCCAGAATGCCTCATCAGAAACCTCAGCCATGGGGAACTGAGCTGTTACTCTGTAACCGTAAACATCGAGAATGTCAAGACCGTTAGCTGTTGCATAAGCATTGCCGCCCTTGTCATCGATAAGAACGATTGTACCGCCATTGTAGCACTCCTCGAGTGTGAGAGCTGCGGGAGCCTCAACAACTACGTCATCTGCGGGAACATCCTCAACGGGTGTATCCTCAACAGGAGCGTCAGCTGTTGTATCATCAGCAGCAGGCTCGTCAGCGGGAGCATCAGCTACGGGCAGACCCATAACATCTTTACCGTTAATGGAAACGCTCTTAACCTTCAGGGAGCCGTCGCCGGAACCCCACCACCAGCCGAGCATAAGAACAGCATCTTCCTTATCGAGATTAGCAGTCTTGCCGCCCATATCGAGAGTTACTGTGAAGTTGCCATCAGCATCAAAACTCTCGGGTGTGAAATCAACCTGAGCCCAGTCATCAGCAGCATCAAAACCAACAGCACCGCCGCCGCCAGTCCAACCCTGAGAAGCATCAACCTGACCCTCGATTGTGATTGTGTCAAATGTGATGCCATCGAGCAGCTCAATGGGGAAGTAAGCGCAGTTATCAGCCTTTGTAATTGTTACTTCCTGAACTGTATCATAGGAAGCAGCAAAAGTTGTAACAGCCATAGCGGAAGTTACAACAGCAGCAGCTACAGCAGCTGCTAAAAATCTTCTTAACTTCATAAGAAATATCCTCCTAAAAATTAAATCGGGATAGTTAACACTAAATCCTCACGATTATTATACTATATTCCGCCAAGAATTTCAACTGTCAATTTCAACACAAAGTTAAGTTCTGTTTTAGGCAAATCAAATAATTTTTAACGCAAAAAGCAAACAGCGTTCTCACAAATCGCATAAGAACGCTGCTTTTTACTTAATTTACTTAATCGTCACGACGGAAGGAAACCGCCAGACCTGCACCGCCAAGTGCCATTGCCGCAACCGCTGCAAACGCGAACGGAACGCCTGTCGAGGGGTTCTGTGTGGTGCCGCCGTTCTGGATAATACTGTCGGTATTACCGTTCTGGGTGTTGCCTGCGTTGGTGTCGCCGTTTACTGTGCCGTTTGTTGTACCGCCGGTAGTTCCGTTAGTTGTACCGCCTGTGGTGCCGTTGTTGGTGTTGTTTGAGTTACCGTTGCCGTTCGTTGTACCGTTGTCCTCGCCTGTAACAGCGTCAGTAACATCATCCACGACATTCTCGCCTGCATCCACCACGTCATTAACTATATTCTCGCCCGCGTCAACAACATTGCCCACAACGCCGCCGTTCGCCGCAAAAGCCGAAACAGACAGCACTGCAGCCACCGCTGCCGCCGCAGACAGACAAGACAATCTTCTGAGCATAATCTTTCTCCTTAAAATAATCGTATGCGTGAGTTCACGCAGGATTATTATTTACGGATATCGTCAGGTTATGCTATGGAGCAATTTTTAATATTTAAAGCAAAAATTGACAATGAACAGTTGTCCATTGTCAATTTCGATGTATCACTCTTCCCAGTTATGCCATACGTTCTGGACGTCATCGTTGTCCTCGAGCAGCTCGAGCAGGAGGTTCATCTTCTTCAGATGATCCTCGTCAGTGAGAGCTGTGTATGTAGAGGGGACCTGCTCAGCCTCGGCAGATACTACGTTATAGCCCATGCCGCGGAGTGCATCTGCAACTGCACCCACCTCGTTGGGGTCTGCTGTGATCTCAATGCAGCCATCCTCAAAGCTGAAGTCATCCGCACCGCTCTCGAGGATATCCTCCATAGCCTTATCCTCGTCGATATCGCCGTCCTCGTTGTCGATAATGATGATGCCCTTGAGCGAGAACATGAAGCTTACACAACCTGTTGTGCCCATGTTGCCGCCGCACTTATCAAAATAGTGGCGCACCTCGCCCGCTGTTCTGTTTCTGTTGTCTGTCAGACAATCCACCATTACAGCAACGCCGTTGGGGCCGTAGCCCTCGTATACGCAGTTCTCGTAGTCGTTCTTCTCGCTGCCGCCTGCAGCCTTCTTCAGCAGACGGTCGATGTTATCGTTGGGAATATTATTGCTCTTCGCCTTCTGGATGAGGGTCGCGAGCTTCGCGTTGTTTGCAGGGTCTGCGCTGCCTGTTTCCTTGATACATACAAGGATCTCACGGCTGATCTTGGTGAATACCTTGGCTCTTGCGCCGTCCTTTTCACCCTTCTTGCGCTTGATGGTGCTCCATTTGGAATGTCCTGACATAAGCTTATATCTCCTTTAAAAATAATACTTTATTGAACGCCCGTTAAGGCAATTTTTAACTAACCCAGCGGCTGAAAGCCCTTTCCGAACACCTCGCCTGCGCTGGTCACTACCATGAACGACGTGGGGTCGGTCTGCTTCACAAGCCTTTTTATCTTCGCGTAGTCGCTCTTGTACACCGCCGTCACCAGCACCTTACGGTCAATACCGCTGTACGCGCCCTCGCCGTGAAGAAGCGTCACACCACGCTCGGCTTCCAGCAGTCTTTTTGACAGCTCCTGCGGTATCTCGGAAAAGATCATGAGCAGCCTGCTCTCCTGACCGCCGTACACCAGCGTATCGACTATCTTCGCCTGAACCAATACCGAGATCACCGCGTACAGTGCCGCGTCAAGATCACGGAAAATGCCGAGTCCTGCGAGTATTATCGCCGCATCGGCAGCGAACTGTATCCTGCCGAGCTTAAGCTCGGGCTTGAAACGGCTCACTATCTTCGCCACGATATCAGTACCGCCCGAGGTCGCCTCTCTCGCATAGGTCAACCCTACGCCTGCGCCCATCAGCACACCGCCAAAAACCGCCGCAAGTATACCATTACCGCCGTCTGCGACATAAACAGGGACATCTGCAAGCACATAGTCCGTCAGCAGCGTTATCAGTGCGACTGATATCAGTGTTTTTATCATTATGCGCTTATCCAGCAGCACAAAGCCTGCCACGATAAGCGGTATATTGACCGCAGCTATCAGCGTTCCGAGCGAAAGCCCCGTAAGCTCCGACAATATTATCGCGATACCTGTACCGCCGCCAGGTGCTATGTCATTGGGTGAGATGAAGCACACCACTCCAACCGAGAACACCACCGCCGCGACCGCTATCACCGCGATATCTATCATCCATCTTACAACTGCCGAATGCTGATCTCTGCTCATTTACGCTCCGTTCTGCCGCTTATCGGCGGAGCGTTTTACTCTTTTTTCTCACCGACAGGCAGCGCTTTACAAATTTCACTGAAAAGCTGCTCTACCCTGTCGTGCTGCCCTGTTATGCTAAGAAAACCGAACAGCGTTTCAAGCGCGGTAGCTCTGCGGTATTCCGAGGGCTTTGCACTCTTGGGGACGGAGATTCCGCCCGCATTTCTGCCGCGGCGAAGTATATCCGCCTCCTTTTCGGTCAGCATAGGCTCGATGACCGACACCGCCTCGCACTGATAAGACGCGCGCACCTGCTTTACCGCAAGGTCGTGCAGTCTGCCTGCGTTGGTGCTGCCGCGGAGCACTACCTCCCTGCGCACCAGCTGCTCATATACGCTGTCGCCGTAAAAGGCAAGGACATTGGGGCTGTATTGGGACGCTTCCCTTTCGGTAAGAGCCATAAGATCAACCTTTCAATATGTAATAAACGTAGCTGTATTCCTCGCAGTGAAGCTCGAACATATCAACTTCCTTTTTAAGCTCGCCCATACCTGACAGAAGCTCGTCAGTATCGCTTGCATCTGCATATTTCTGCGCAGCCTCCAGCAGCGGCTTGTAAATATTCTCTGTCCAGTCGCTTCGTGGCGAGATGTACAGATCCTCCACCGCAAAGCCTGCCTGCTTCGCGTAAAGCAGGACCTTGTCCAGCGGCTCGATAACACCGAAACGCTGTCTGCAATAGCTTCTTGTATCGGGCGACGGTTCGATCAGCCAACACAGCGCTCGGAAAACTACCCTGCCGCCCTTTTTACAGCGGGTCTTTAGCAGTTCAAGCTTCTGTGTGACAGGCTCAAGCTCCGCAATACCGTTGTACCATATAACATCGTACTCGGCGCTGTTCTCGGGAAGCTCAAAAGCCTTGACGAACTTTGCGCCCGCTTTCTCCGCTCTGCCCTCGTCCGTAATGAGCGCCGTCACCTTGCAGCCTGCATCTTCAAGCAGCTTTGGTGTAATGCACTCATCACCGAAATACACCGCGCTCTTTGCGCACGGGAGCATAGATATCACCTTTTCGCTGGTCGCCCTGCTTCCTGCCGAGGAACGCTCCATGCTCTCCGACAGAACACCTCTGAGATCCATAAAATTCCCTCCGAAGCGTTATCTGATGTAATTGAATTCGAAATCAAAGATGGAAACGAGATCGTCCTCCTGGATACCCTGACGCTCAAGCTCGTCAATGATACCGCTGGAGCGCAGAACTCTCTGGAAGTACTGCAGGCTCTCGTAATCCTCCATGTTTACCGTCATGAGGATAGGCGCAAGCCACTCCGCATCCACAACGTAAACATCGTCTATCTTCTCGACTCTGAAGCTGTGCTTCTCGCTCTCAATAAACTCCAGCTCCTCAAGCGACAACGGCTGTACCTCGAAGCGCTTTGCGGGAGGGAGCTTGTCCAGCTCCTCTGTAACGCAGTCGATCAGCGCGTCTGTACCCTGTGTGGTAGCAGCAGAGATAGTGAAGAACTTCAGTCCCTTAGCCTCGATGTACTGACGGAACTCCTCTATCTGCTCCTCGGTAGCCATATCGCTCTTGTTTGCCGCAACTATCTGAGGGCTTTCTGCAAGCTCCTCGGAGAAGTTCGCAAGCTCCAGATTTATCTTCTCGAAATCATCCTTGGGATCTCTGCCCTCGATGCCCGAAACGTCAACAACGTGGACTATCAGACGGCAGCGCTCCACATGGCGCAGGAACGCATGGCCAAGGCCAACACCCTCGCTCGCGCCCTCGATAAGGCCTGGGATATCAGCCATAACGAACGAGCGCTCGCCGCGCTTTACAACGCCGAGAACGGGCGTGAGCGTGGTGAAGTGGTAGTTCGCGATCTTGGGCTTTGCGGCGCTGACAACGCTTATCAGTGTGGACTTTCCGACATTCGGGAAGCCTACAAGTCCGACATCCGCAAGCAGCTTCAGCTCCAGCACAACATCAAACTTTTCGCCGGGATAACCCGGCTTTGCAAAACGGGGGATCTGGCGCGTGGGAGTAGCAAAATGCTGGTTGCCCTTACCGCCTCTGCCGCCCTTTGCAACAACAACAGGCTCGTCGTCCGATATATCAGCCATTATCCTGCCCGTGTGCGCGTCCTTTACTATTGTTCCTCTCGGAACACGGATAACTGTCGGCTCCATCGACTTTCCCGAGCAGCGGCGCGCGCCGCCGTTCTCTCCGTCGGGAGCAACGTATTTTTTCTTATAGCGGAAGTCTATCAGCGTGGACAGATTGTCGTCAGCCTGGAACACGATGTCCGAGCCCTTGCCGCCGTCGCCGCCGTCAGGACCGCCTGCGTTCACATACTTCTCGCGGTGGAACGAAACAGCGCCGTTGCCGCCATTTCCCGCCTTTATGGAGATCTCAACCTTATCAACAAACATTGCGTTCCCCTGCCTTTCCTGTCATAGATATAATACCACAAAATCGGCGCAATAACCGCAAAGCTACCTCGCCGAGCCTTTTTCTGCCGCATCGCTTTAAAACGACGCATCAACGCTTAAAACGACAAATAAGGCGGATCAATGCAATCCGCCTTATAATGACCGTTAAGGTGATCAGTCAGCG
>JAZQEQ010000069.1:0-4265 GCA_045539055.1 Oscillospiraceae bacterium
GTATGAGATCAACGAGGACGAGGCTGCAACTGTCCGTTATATCTTTGAGGCAATACGCACAGGCAGCACCTATACCGAGGTGGTATCCGAGCTAAGACGGCGTGGTATCAAGACCAGAACAGGCAGGGATTTCGGTAAGAATTCCCTGTATTCCATTCTTAAAAACGAAAAATATGTGGGTGTATATGTGTATAACCGCGAGTCTGAGAAGGATGAGTTCGGCAAACGCAACAGTCACAAGGAGAAGTCTCCCGAGGAGATAATACGCATTGACGGTGGTGTTCCTGCAATAATCACACAGGAGGAGTTTGACGCAGTACAGGACATACTCGCAAAACGCAAGCAGGTAAGCCATACACGAAGCGACGCTACCACGGAATACCTGCTGACTGGCAAGGTTTTCTGCGGTGTATGCGGTGGCAGCTACTGCGGAAACAAGCAGTACAGCGGCAGGAAAAAGACCCTGTATTACTCATATCGGTGCAATGTACGATCACGTAAGACTAAGGCTGCCTGCGGTAATCGTGAGATAAGCCGCAGCTGCCTTGAGCGGTTCGTGCTGAAGATGCTTGCAGAGGTACTGTTTTCACCTGACAGGATACCAGCTGTGATCAATGAATACAACAAGGCGGTGATATCCAAAAGCGATCAGCATACCGATGAGATAAAACGGCTGAAAAAGGCCATACAGCGCAATGCAACTGAAACGGGTAATCTTGTTGCTGTGGTAGCCAACACAGGCTCAGCGGCGCTGCTGGCGGCTATTACGGCAAAGGAGCAGGAAGCGGAGCAGTTAAAGGCAAGGCTCTCCGAGCTTGAACGTCAGAGCACTGTCGTTGATATCGACGAGGATCTGATAATCCGAGCTTTCGAGTACGGCAAGGAGCTGCTTGAATCAGGTGAGATACCAAACCTGCGTCAGCTGATAAACCTTTATGTCGAGCGTATAGTGATATACCCCGACAGGATTGATGTATCGTTCAATCTGCTGAGAGGACTTCAGGTTCAGGAGTACGCAGCAAATCTTGACAAGCTGAACCATACCTCGCCCGAGGCTCTTGTGCTTACCGAGTCAGCCAGCAGAAATGATATCATAGCGAGAGACGGAGCATAAACGATAACCCCTTTGTCATTACAGCGGCAAAGGGGTGCGTTTATTTTTTGTCCGAGAATATTCTTTCCGTTCGGAAATCTGTGTAAAATACGCATTTTGCCCGAATCTGCATCATGTGTTTTTCTCGTATTTGATAAAAAAACAACTCTCAGGCGATGAACCTGAGAGTTTGTTTTGTGCACAAATTATTTACGTGTGCTAGTTTGGTGGAGCCGAGGGGAATCGAACCCCTGTCCGAAAACCCGTCCTCACGACTTTCTCCGAGTGCAGTTTATCTTTTAAAATTCCCGCGCAGCAACGCCGACAAACAGGCTTTGCTGGTTGGTATCCTTAAATACATCTAAAGCTATAAGGCTATTCGCAGTAGACGTTCACCACTAGTCGACGCCGTTTCAAGCTCGTGGTCCTTCAAGAAACGACGGCAGCGCGCTTAGGCAGCTGCTAAAACGGGACGATTGTCTGCGTTTAAATTTAGGTTGCGACGATTAAAGTGATTTCGCCCTCACTACTCGCTTATCGTGCATCAAGATCCCCGTCGAAGCCTTTACGGCCCCATATCAGGTGCTTTGCACACTTATATTTTAACACGCTTTGCGGCGGTTGTCAAGAGGGCAGACGCGCGGCTTTTGTCGGGAGATGTCATGCGCTTGACAATCCCGCATATATGTGCTATACTCTATAATGCTGTTAATCAAATAGGTCATCGGAGAACCCTCTGCCGCAGCAGAATGGTTGATAAGATGTCGGGTGCGCTCGGTAAACGTCCTTGTGGGACGTGTTTCGGGCGATTTTTTTGTGCTTTGAGGAGTAATTATGGAGATAAAGCTTTCAGATCATTTTACATATAAAAAGCTGATACGCTTTGTTATTCCGTCCATCGTCATGATGATATTCACGTCTATTTACGGCGTCGTGGACGGACTTTGCGTGTCTAATTTCGTTGGCAAAACGCCCTTTGCAGGGTTAAATCTTATCATGCCGTTTATCATGGTGCTTGGCGCGTTTGGATTTATGCTGGGTGCAGGCGGCTCCGCGCTCGTGGCAAAGACCCTCGGCGAGCGCGATAACGAGCGCGCACAGCGCTACTTCACCATGCTCATCATGCTCGATATAATCGCAGGCGTTATTCTCGCAACCATCGGTATCATTTTCATCGAGCCTGTCGCAAGGCTCCTCGGCGCAACCGATGCGCTGCTGCCGCACTGCGTTCTTTACGGCAGGATAGTGCTCGCAGGAAGCCCTGCATTCATGCTCCAGAACGCATTCCAGAGCTTCCTTATAACCGCGGAAAAGCCGAAGCTTGGTCTTGGCGTGACCGTTATGGCAGGTGTGACCAATATCGTGCTTGACGTGCTGTTCGTGTGGCTGTTCCGGTGGGGGCTTGCAGGCGCGGCTGCCGCAACTGTTATAAGCCAGTGCGTCGGCGGATTTGTGCCGTTCTTCTATTTTGCAAGGGACAACGGCAGCCTGCTCAGGCTGCGCAGGACAAGGCCCGAGGCTCGGCCGCTGCTCAAAGCCTGTGCAAACGGCTCATCCGAGCTTATGAGCAATATCTCCATGTCGCTTGTGGGAATGCTGTATAATTTCCAGCTCATGAACTACGCAGGCGAGGACGGAGTTTCGGCTTACGGCGTTATCATGTATGTCAACTTCATTTTTGTGGCGGCTTTCATCGGCTATTCGATAGGCTCTGCGCCGATAGTGGGCTATCATTTCGGAGCAGGGAACAGGGACGAGCTTAAGAACCTGCTTCGTAAGAGCGCAGTAATAATCGGCATCGCAGGACTTGCTATGACCGCTCTTGCCGAGGTGCTCGCGTATCCGCTGACCTTGCTTTTCGTCGGCTATGACAAGGCACTGTTCGAGCTTACGCTGCGCGGCTTTATGATATTCTCGCTGTCGTTTCTCTTGTGCGGCTTCAACATCTACGGCTCGGCATTCTTCACCGCGCTGAACAACGGCATAGTATCTGCGATCATCTCGTTCCTCAGAACGCTCGTGTTTCAGGTGTCGGCGCTGTTCCTGCTGCCGCTCGTATGGGGCTCGGACGGCATCTTTGCCGCGATAATCGCAGCCGAGATAATGGCGCTGGTGCTGACGATCATTTTCCTTATTGCAAAGCGCAAGAAGTACGGATATTTTGGGTAAAAGAGAAAGAAGTGAATAGTGAACAGTTGTGGTGTCCGCTTCGCTGATGTATTTCTATATCCGCGGCGCAGCCGCACCGAAACTATTCACTATTCGTTATTCACTGTTCAATATTCACTGAAAAGGGCGGAATTTATTCCGCCCTTTTTTACTGCTTCGCCGTTATCGGGCAGCTTCTGACCGCCAGCGCGCCGCTGTCGATGACTACCTCCGCGCTGCTGCCGTTTTTAAGCTCGCCGCTTATCATCTTACCCGACAGCATATCCTCCACCCGCGCGGTTATCAGGCGGCGGAGCGGACGTGCGCCAAGCTTCTGTGCGCCTGTTTCGCCTGTCAGTGCTTCGCGGCAAAGCTGCTCCACCACACTGTCCGCGAAAGCAAGCTTTATTCCGCAGGACGCGGCACGCTCCGACAGGGAGCCGAGAACCAGCCGACAGATATGACGCAGCTGCTCGTTGCCTAAGCTCCCGAATACCACGATGCTGTCAAGGCGGTTGATGAACTCGGGGCGGAACTGCTTTTTAAGCTCGCGCATTACGTCGCTCCTGCCGCCTGTGTTCTCGCCGAAGCCGACGCCTGCGCGCGACAGCTCGCCTGCGCCGACATTGCCTGTCATGATGATTATCGCATTGCGGAAGTCCGCTTTTCTGCCGTCTGCGGCGGTCAGCGTGCCGTCCTCAAGTATCTGGAGCAGCAGGTTCAGCACATCGGGGTGTGCCTTTTCCACCTCGTCAAAAAGCACCACCGAATAGGGGGTAGTGCGCACGCGCTTTATCAGCTGCCCCTCCTGCTCGTAGCCGACATATCCCGGTGGCGAGCCTATCAGCTTCGACACCGAATGCCGCTCCATAAATTCCGACATATCAAAGCGGATAAGCCTGCTCTCGTCCCCGAAAACAGCCTCTGCCACCGCCTTTGAAAGCTCGGTCTTGCCGACTCCCGTCTGCCCAAGAAACAGGAACGAGCAAACAGGGCGCTTCGGGTCTTTAAGTCCGCTCCTGCC
>JAZQEQ010000070.1:0-10929 GCA_045539055.1 Oscillospiraceae bacterium
CGACGACGTTGATGACGAAGAGCTGCTCGAGCTCGTAGAGATGGACATCCGTGATGTTCTTTCTCAGAACGAGTTCCCCGGCGACGACATCCCCGTAATCCGTGGTTCCGCTAAGGTTGCTCTGGATTGCACATCCACAGATCCTAACGCTCCCGAGTATGCTTGCATCAAGGAACTGATGGACGCTGTTGACGCTTACATCCCTGCTCCTGAGCGTTCTGAGAACCTGCCCTTCCTGATGCCCGTAGAGGATACAATGACAATCACAGGTCGTGGTACTGTTGCTACAGGCCGTGTAGAGCGTGGTATCGTTAAGGTTAACGACACAGTTGAGATCACTGGTCTCGTTGACGAGCCCAAGTCCACTGTTGTTACAGGTCTTGAGATGTTCAGAAAGACTCTGGACGAGGCTGTTGCTGGTTACAACATCGGTGCTCTGCTCCGTGGTGTTACACGTCAGGATATCGAGCGTGGTCAGGTTCTCTGCAAGCCCGGTTCCATTCACCCCCACACAAAGTTCAAGGGCCAGGTATACGTTCTCAAGAAGGAAGAGGGCGGCCGTCATACTCCCTTCGTTTCCAACTATCGTCCTCAGTTCTTCTTCAGAACAACAGACGTTACAGGCGTTATCACACTGCCTGCTGAGAAGGAAATGTGCATGCCCGGCGATAACGTTGTAATGGACGTTGAGCTGATCACACCTATCGCTATTGAAGAGGGTCTGCGTTTCGCTATCCGTGAGGGTGGTAGAACAGTAGGTTCCGGCGTTGTTACTGCTATCAACGAGTAATTCAATACCGACTATCTCACAAGATAACAGAGCCGCTTCCCGTTTGGGAGGCGGCTTTTTGTTATATAGCTTATATCGGAATTAGTATGTAACTTGACATTTTCAAAATGCTGTGGTAATATAAAAAATAACAAAGCAATAAAATATAAAGGAATGGTATATATGGCTGATAAATTCTGTTATTCATGCGGCACTAAAATGGCGGCGGAATGCACTTTCTGCCCAAATTGCGGGGCTAATCAGACCGCTTCCGGCGTTGCCCCTGCTCAGCAACCTGTTTTGGCACAACAGCCTGCTCCTGTTCAACAACCCGTTGCACAGACACCTCCTGTTCAGCAGCCTGTTTATGCAGCAGTACAACCTCAGCAGCCGAAAAAGAACGGCACTAAGATCGCATTGATAATAATCGGTGCAGTTATTGCGGTGGCGCTTATTGTACTGTGTATAATTCTTGGAGTTAACTCTGCAAATTCAGGAAATTCGGGCAGCACAGGTGGCTCGGGTATTTCGTTACCGTCTGACAATGGCGGATCGACAGGCGGAAACAATATTCCTCCTGCTGCTGTGTCAAAAATAAATCCTTATGCTAATGTAAACGGTGGTGCGCTTAAGGATGTGAAGGCCGCTTTCAGCAGCACTGACGGCTATGTAGTTATCGGAATTTCGGGTATGGGACTTAACGGTCTGGATGATGTTGGCGGCGTTGCAGCGGTGGTCATTGACGAAAGTGCATGCAGAGCGGGTTTGACTATCACCGAAAGGGACAGTTCGTCATCCTCTTACTTTGATATCATACTCATGGAAGGTATGGACGCAGAGGAATATACTACGGAGACCCATTCCTCTATGTTTCATGACTGTACATTTGAAATGCTGAGCTATGACGCAGGTTCTTCCGCTACATTCAGAATATCGGTTGAGTTTACTTATGACGGTGAGGATTTCTGCTTTGAGGGTGGAGCTACCGTTGATTATACTGCATATGACCAAGGAAATGCAGGCGTTGTCGGTGGCAACACAGGCGGCTATGATGGTGGTTACACAGGCGGTTACAATAATAGCATGTGTGCTGCGTGTTATGGCTCAGGCGAATGTAGCATTTGCGATGGCAGCGGCTTGAATTCTTATTTTGATTGGGGCACAGGGGTAAAAAGTGCTTGCGATAGCTGCGGTGGTTCTACACGTTGCATATATTGCGGCGGCGACGGTTATCGTTGATACAAATATAAAATCCTGCCGTTCAGTATAGCGGCAGGATTTATTTATTCATTTTTGGCTCGTCAGTGCGCCCGAGGATATAGTCTACCGAAACGTCGTAGAAGTCGGCGAGGCGGATGAGGGTGGCGGTGGGGATGTCATGCTGTTCGTTTTCGTAGTAGCTGTATGTGCGTTGGGCTACGAAAATTGCGGTCGCGACTTCGGTCTGTGAAAGCAGCTCTTTCTCGCGCAGGAGCTTTAATCGGTATTTCATTTTATCCCCTCCGTTTCTTACTCTTATTATACTTCAGAACAAAATGTTCTATTGACATCTAGCCTGATTTATGCTATAATCCCAATTAGAATGAAACGTTCTGGGAGAGGTGTTTATGAAATATTGCATGAGTTGTGGAGCAAAGCTACCTGATGCGGCTAAGTTTTGTGGAGTGTGCGGAATAGTGCTGGAGGAAGTCCAGCCTATGAAAAAAGAGTCACCAGTGGCTGTTACAGCACTTGCGGAACGAACTAAGAAGTGCCCTTTTTGTGCAGAAACAATAAAGGAAGAGGCAAATTTATGCCGCTATTGCCAAAGGTCATTGATACCAAATACTACACCGACAATACAGCGTAACGGCAAAGCAATGGCTTTTGCGATAATATCATTGTTAATTGAAGCGGTTGTGATTATTCTGTTATTTACTGATCTTATCAATGTGGATATTGGCATGGGTTATTATACACAGACAACAGGTATTGGTATCTTTTCCTGCTTTGATATGGCAGAAGCGTTACACTATTTTGGTGGAATGAGTACGGCTTTAGAAGAAGTTAGCGGTGTCTTTGCTTTAGTAGGCGGGATTTTTTTAGCGTTGCTGATCGCTTGTATGGTTTATTATATTTATTATCTAACCAGATACTCTTTTTCGGGAAATAATCTTGGGAAAGCAAATATTGCTCAAAAATATGTGAAATATCCTATAGCACTCACTGTTGTAATTTTAATAATGCTCATAATTGCGATAATAGTTGCAAATGCCTGCGTTACAGAAGGCGATTTTATTAACATTTCTTTAAGTGGAAGCACATTAACAATTATAATACTTACAGTGGTGCAGTTCGTTTTAAATCGCATAACGGTATAATTAACAAGCCGCCCCTGAACGGGCGGCTTTTCTCTTGCTAAATTCCCGAAAAAGTGGTACAATAGACCTATCACATCGAAAGGGGGCGGCTGGATGGAACTTCCGCAGGGCATTGCCGAGATACTAGCGAAGCTAGAGGCGGCAGGGTTTGAGGCATATATTGTCGGTGGCTGCGTGCGCGACAGCCTTATGGGAAAACAGCCCCACGATTTCGATATAACCACTTCCGCGCTGCCCGAGGAAACTATGGCGGTGTTCGAGGGGTACAAGGTCATCCCTACGGGTCTGAAGCACGGCACAGTGACCGTGCTTGCTGATGGCGAGCCTATCGAGATAACCACCTATCGTGTTGACGGCGAGTATGCCGATGGCAGGCATCCCGACGAGGTCCGCTTCACACGCAGTCTTTCCGAGGATGTTTCGCGCCGCGATTTCACAATGAATGGCATCGCTTACAGTCCGACCCGCGGTCTTTTTGACGAGTTCAACGGAGCGGAGGATATCCGACGCGGTCTTATACGCTGCATCGGTGACCCCGATAAGCGCTTTTCCGAGGACGCGCTGCGGATACTTCGGGCGCTCAGGTTTTCGGCGGTGCTTGGGTTTGAGATAGAGCAGGATACTGCGCAGTCGATAAGACGAAACGTGGGTCTGCTGAAAAATGTATCAGGCGAGCGTATACTGGTGGAGCTTTCAAAGCTTCTGTGCGGCAGCAACTGCGGCGCGGTCCTTCGTGGTTATCCCGAGGTATTTGCGCAGGTGATACCGGAGCTTGCGCCGTGCGTGGGCTATGAGCAGCACAGCAGATTTCATTCGCTGACGCTGTATGAGCACCTCGCCGAGGCGGTGGAGAATTGCCCGAACGAGGCTGGGATAAGGCTTGCGATGCTGCTGCATGATATAGGAAAACCGCTGACCCAGACCGAGGACGACAGCGGCGAATGGCATTTTTATGCCCATGCGGAAAAGAGCGCGGAGCTTGCGGATATCGCACTTGGCAGATTTCACGCGAGCAATGCTCTGCGGGAGCGCGTGCGCGAGATAATACGCTATCACGGAATGGTGCCCGAGAATACGGATAAATTCATCAGGCGCAGGCTTGCGAAGCACGGGCTTTCATTGTTCAGGGACATAATGTTTGCGCATATTGCAGACGACAGCGCAAAGGCGGAATTTGCAAAGGACCGCATACCGCTTTGGCGTGAGATCATCCGCTGCGCCGAGGAGATAGACGAGCAGAAGCCCTGCCTGTCTGTAAAGCAGCTTGCGATAAGCGGTAAGGAGCTTTCGGCGCTGATACCGCCCTCCCCAAAGACGGGTGAAACGTTGAACTACCTGCTTTCGGGTGTGCTGGATGGCAGATTTCAGAATGAGCGCGAGGAGCTATTGGTGCAGGCACGGAGATTTTTGGAGAGCAAGTGCGAATAATCGCATGAAACTCTTGCGCCGACAGTAAAAATATGCTATACTATACGTTGTAGTAAAAAATTCATATAGGAGAAAACAATGGCACTTGATATAGGAATAGATCTTGGCACTGCCAATATAATAATCACGATAAACGGCAAGGGCATCGTGCTCAACGAGCCGTCTGTCGTCGCATACGACCGCAAAAAGCGCGAGGTTGTCGCAGTTGGTGACGAGGCATATAAGATGCTCGGCAGAACACCTGAGTACATCGTTGCAGTACGTCCGCTTAAGGACGGCGTTATTTCGGACAACGACATGACGCAGGCTATGATAAAGGAATTTATCCGCAAGGTAAACGGCGGTTTTATGGTAAAGCCGAGAGTGGTTCTGTGTGTGCCCTCCTCTGTTACAGATGTCGAGCGCAGAGCAGTTGTCGAGGCGGCTCTTTCCGCGGGCGCGAGAAAGGTGTACCTCATTGACGAGTCCATTGCGGCGCTTATCGGCGCAGGCGTTGATATCTCGAAGCCGAATGGCACTATGGTAGTTGATATCGGCGGCGGAACTGCGGATGTTGCGATAGTATCGTTCAACGGTATCGTTGTAAGCCGCTCGGTGAAGATGGCAGGCAACAAGTTCGATGCGGCTATAATCCGCCACATTACTCAGAAATACAAGATACTCATCGGCGAGAAGACCGCCGAAAAAGCTAAGATGGAGATCGCTAACGTATTCGATCCCGATGGAAGCAAGAAGATGATCGTTCGTGGACGTCATCTGCTTAAGGGACTTCCCGAGAGCATTGAGATCACTGATATCGATATTGACGAGGCTATCCACGAGAACGCGATGGAGATAGTGGAGCAGGTGAAGCTGACGCTTGAGTCCGCGCCTCCTGAGCTTGTCGGAGATATCCTCAGCAACGGTATCACTCTTACAGGCGGCGGCGCGTTGCTCGGCGGACTTGCAAAGCTCATTTCGTATCATGTTGGCGCACCTTGCTTTGTTGCGGACAATGCGATAGAGTGCGTTGCGCGAGGCGTTGAGCTTGCGTTCAAGATGTCTGGCGATCTGCTGGACGGCTTTGAGCAGGTCCAGCTTTACGGCTACAGGTAATATTAAAACACCCCGTGTTCGCTTCGGAAAACGGGGTGTTTTGTGTAATAGACGGTGGTTGTAAAAATTTACAAAACTACTTGATTTTTGTTAAAATCTATGTTATAATCTGTTTAATAATAACTTTTCTATATCATTGAAGTTTATCATGTAACGGATTACATGAAGCTTCGGGAGGAGGTGCGAATTGCTTAACGGAAAGATCGTTATTGGTTTTTGTTGTACAACTATGCAGAAAGAGCCTGTAAAGCCCCTGCTTAAGGCGCTTATCCGCAAGCTGGAACAGCGCGATGATATGCGTATGCTGGTTTATCATTGCTTTGAGGATCTGTGGTTTACAGAGGTCCCTGATAGTCAGGGTGCTGTTTCTGTATTTGAGACTATAAACTACGACATGATCGATGTTCTTGTTATGATCCAGCAGAACGAGAAGCAGACAGAGCTTTTTGACAGTATATGTGAAAAGTCGCTTTCACGCGATGTTCCGGTCATTAGCATTGATCTTTACCGCGAGAAGGCATATAATATCAACTTTGATTACGGCGAAGCTTTCAGCGATATCGTTGAGCATCTGATAACCGAGCATGGTTGCAAGCACCTTATCCACATGGGCGGTCAGCACAACAATACATTTTCGCGTACAAGGATCGACAGCTATGCTGAGGTGCTTCAGCGTCACGGACTTCCTTTCAGTGAGGATGATGTCCTTTATGGTGAGTTCTGGGACTACCCGACCTCTAATGCCATGGACGAGTATTTTGCAAGCGGCAAGCCGATTCCTGATGCTTTTGTATGTGCAAACGACTCTATGGCGATAACTGTTTGCAGAAAGCTTGCGGAAAAGGGCTATTGTGTGCCTGATGATGTCATGGTTACGGGTTTTGACGGCATTGAGATGGAGAAGTATCACAATCCGCGTTTTACAACAGCTGCACGCGATGACGAGGCGGTAGCTGACGCTGTGCTTAAGATATGCGAAGATATAATGTATAATGGCAGCAAGCAGCCCTATAACACAGAGATATTGTACAAGACGAGGTTCTCCGAGAGCTGTGGTTGTGGCAAGCACAGTGCATCTGAAAGCAATTTTGTCTTAGCCGAATATGTAAGTGCGCGTGATGCTCTGATGAATTTTCAGGAGACCATGCACCGTATAGGTAACAAGATCGCTATGGAGCCTTCGTTGAAAAACGCAAAGGAGCTGCTCAATAAATATGCTTTCTGGGGTACGACATTGTGTGTTTCGGAGGAATTCAACCGCTGCAACACAGATGTGTTCAATCCCTATGATGAGGATATATTCACTGCCAAGAGAGAAAGCTATCCCGACAGGATGCTTCTGCTCAGTGCAAATCTGAACGAGGAAGAGCTTCGCCATGAGGGTGAGATATTCCAGACCTCACAGATACTCCCAAACCTTTTTGAGCGTTTCCCGTTAAGCAACGCGCTTATAATATCGGCGCTTCATTCGCAGGAGTTCGTCATCGGCTATATGGTCAATGCTATGATGGACATGGAGGCTTATCTCGACTCGCTGCACAGCTTCAACATGATGGCAAATCGTTGCCTTGAGAGCGTGCGCACCCATGAGCACATGGCATTCCTTAATCGAAAGCTGGAGTTCATGTTCACGCACGACCACCTCACAAAGATCTACAATCGTTACGGCTTCTATAAAGATTTCCGCAAGGATTTTGCAGAGCTTGACGCTGAGCATAAGGATGTATTTATAGTTTCTATCGACCTTAACGACATGAAGACTATAAACGATACCTACGGACATCACTCGGGCGACGAGGCGCTTTGCATCACGGCAAATGCGCTTACAAATGCCGCGATCAAGAGCGGTGTCAGTGTCATCTGCTCACGCTTCGGCGGTGACGAGTTCGTTGTGGCAAGGCTTTGCGAGGGCAACGCACAGCAGCTTGCTGAGGCATATCACAAGGGCTTTAATGAGGCTCTGGCTGAGCTTAACGAAAACTCGGGACATCCGTTCACCGTTTCGGCTAGTATTGGTATATACTGCTCCTCTCTCGATAAGGTCGACACCATTGACGAGCTTATCGATCTTGCTGACCGTATGATGTACAACGACAAGGCAAGACATAAGCGCAGACCCAAGAATATGTAATAAAAGCTCCCCATGCGGGGAGCTTTTTTATGCATTTTCTGAAACGATGTTAGACAGCCATACGCCCTTTTTTATCAGGATAAGTCCGACAACGCACTTTACCGACTCTATGCTTTGCACGATGAGGTACAGTGGGATTATCGGGAGCGTTGTGAAATTTGCAAGGCAGAATGCCAGCGGCACGCTTATAAGCCATGAGAAGCCACAGTCAAATATGAACGTTATGATAGTCTTTCCGCCTGACCGCAGCGTGAAGTAGGTCGCGTGTAGTATTCCGTGTATCGGCATAAGCACTGCGCTTATCAGGATAAATGAGGAAGCCAGCGCGCGGATATCGTCGGACGTGTTGTAAAACTGTGGGAACAGCCCTGAAAAGCAAGCCATCACAGTTCCTACAACAACGCACAGCGCTCCTGAAAAGAATATCAGCTTCGGAGCGGCTTCCTTTGCGCCCTTAAGGTCGTTGCTGCCCAGCAGCTGACCGATGACTACCGAAACTCCCGAGCCGAATGCGATGAAAAGCACATTGAACAGGTTTACCACTGTACTCGAGATATTGAGTCCTGCGACCACATCAACTCCACGCAGCGAGTACTGCTGAGTCAGCATTGCAACACCTGCCGACCAGAGGCTCTCGTTAAGCGTCAGCGGTATCAGGCCCTTTATCGTTATGCGCTTTGCAAGCTGTACGGGTATCTTCATAGAGCGGTACAGTCCTTTGATATAGGGGAGCGTTCTGCTGTTGCAGTGCGCCCAGACGATTACTATTCCTGCCTGTACGAAGCGTGAGATGACTGTCGCGATAGCCGCACCCTCAACACCCATTTCAGGGAATGGACCTATGCCGAAGATCAGCAGGTAGTTCAGCAGCGTGTTGGTGACTACTGCTACGATGCCTGCTATCATGGGCGGCATTGCGCGTCCGCCCTCGCGCAGGGTAGAGGAATATATCTGCTCCAGCGCAAACGGCACCAGCCCTATAAGCATTATACCGAGATAGCTTTTCGCGCTGTTGAAGGTCAGAACAAGGTCGATATCCTGCTCGGCGTCATGCAGGAAGTTCTGTATCAGCGTATCTCCGAGCAGCAGGAATATCGCGATGCCTATGACTGTGATCGCGCAGCCTGTCAGGAATTTAAAGCGCATAGTATGGCGCACGCCCTCGTCGTCTTTTTTGCCGAAGAACTGCGCGCAGAAGATGCCTGCGCCTGAGAGCGAGCCGAATATCGTCAGATTGAACACGAACGCCAGCTGGTTTACTATCGATACTCCCGACATCTGTTCTGTTCCGATCTGTCCGACCATGATATTGTCTATAAGTGCAACGAAATTTGTGATAAGATTCTGCACCATGATGGGCACTGCGATAAGCAGCGTCCTTTTGTAAAAGCTCCACGAGCCAATTATTCTACTCATAATATTTACCATAATAAAGCTGAACAGCAATGCGCCGTGCATTGCTGTTATCGCTTATAAACTCTTTTTTAATTTTGCTTTCTTAATTACCTTCTGGCGCGAGAACTCCTCGCGCTCCTTTTCTTCCAGCGCGTTTGTTATAAAGCGTACTGTGTTGTCGAATTTAGGTATCATTATATTTTTGAGCGCGTTTGCACGCTTCTGCGTTTTCTTGATAGCCACTGCAAGGCGGTAGATGCTGTTTTCTATCTCGGCAAGGCGCACGGTAAGCTCCTTTGCCTTGTTGAAGCTGACGTAAGCCGCATCGAAGCTTGAGTTTGTCTGATGCATGCTGTAATTCGGTCTGAAGCTGTCAGCCTCGTGCGAGAGCTTTGGCAGCTCGACTCCCATTACGCTTCTCACGCTCAGCGTTATCGAATCATCCGCAGGGAACGTATCGGCGATATCGCTTACAACGCCCATTGAGATATTTGCGCGCTGAAGCGCCTTGTAGGCAGCAGTGTAGGTGTCGTCGATATTGCCGCGGATGGCTTTTGCCTCGTCCGTGAGCTCTACCATCTCTCTGATAAGGATATTACGCTTTCTGTCCATCAGCTCATATCCCATCTTCGCCTGACGCAGGGAGCGCTTTGCTTTTATGAGATTGCCCTTGGTGGGGAATATCTGTTCTGCCAATTAAATACGCTCCTTTCGTTTGGTTTAAGCGTTGTCCGCGTTCTTTCTGAAGCGGTCTGCCTTTGTCGGCTTGTATTTTTCATCCAGCAGCTTTTCGTCGATACGGTCAAGCTCGGAGCGCGGGAGCGTGCACAGCAGATCCCAGCCGAGGTCGAGCGTTTCGTCCATTGTGCGGTTCTCGTCAAAGCCCTGTGCGAGGAAGTTATCCTCAAACAGTCTGCCGAACTGCATATATGCGCGGTCGATATCGGAAAGCTCCTCCTCGCCGATTACGGAAGCGAGCGAGCGGGCATCCAGGACCTTTGCGTAAGCCGCAAAAAGCTGGTTTGATACAGCGGAGTGGTCGGCTCTTGTATAGCCCTCGCCTATGCCGTCCTTCATAAGACGCGACAGCGATAGCAGCACCGAAAGTCCGGGATAGATGCCGCGCTGGTCAAGGTCACGGTCGAATACTATCTGGCCCTCTGTGATGTAGGCTGTAAGGTCGGGGATGGGGTGAGTGATATCGTCGTTTGGCATGGTGAGTATCGGTATCTGGGTAACCGAGCCTGTGCTGCCCTCGACAACGCCTGCGCGCTCGTACAGCGCGGCGAGGTTTGAGTAAAGGTAGCCGGGGTAGCCCTTTCTTCCGGGGATCTCGCCCTTGGAGGAGGAGAACTCACGCAGAGCCTCAGCATAGGAGGTCATATCCGTCATGATGACGAGGATATGCATATTCTTTTCGTAAGCGAGGTACTCAGCCGCAGTGAGTGCGCACATAGGCGTGAGGATACGCTCGATGATGGGGTCGTTTGAGAGATTCAGGAACATCGCAACGCGCTCGATAGCGCCGTTTTCCTCAAACGAGCGGCGGAAGTACTCAGCAACGTCGTTCTGAACGCCCATTGCCGCGAACACCACAGCAAACTCCGCACCGTTTTCTTCGGCGATCTTAGCCTGCTTTACAATCTGCACGGCAAGCTTGTTGTGGGAAAGACCCGAGCCTGAGAATATCGGCAGCTTCTGACCGCGGATAAGGGTCATCAGCGCGTCGATAGAGGAGATGCCTGTATGGA
>JAZQEQ010000071.1:0-4272 GCA_045539055.1 Oscillospiraceae bacterium
ATCCGCGATCTGCTGAAGAAGGAAGAGGAAGTAAAGCAGTAATTTTTTACAAGCTGAAACAGCCCGAGAGATCGGGCTGCTTTTTTATGCAAAAAAGTCAAGCCTCACGCTTTCGCAATAAGGCTTGATGAAAAGGAAACACAAAATGTGACTGAAAGTAAAATTTAATTGGCGAGAGCTTCGCCAAGCGCCTTGCACTTCGCAAGCGCATCAGCATCGGGCGCGTCGTTTGCGATGACCCCCTCGCCGCCCACGACCTCTGCACCGACAGCCTTGCAGCGCTCGCACCAGTCCCTCATCCACTGTCCGTCGCCCCAGCCATAGCTGCCAAATAACGCAACGGTCTTTCCGCCGAGCTTGCCCTCGACACTTGCAAAGAACGGCTCAAATTCCGTTTCCTCGAGGACCTCATCACCCATAGAAGGACACCCAAAGGCAAGCCTGTCGTATTCTGTGACATCACCCTAGAAGTCGCTTACCGCGTAAAGCTCCGCCCCTGCACCCTCAGCGACAGCCTTAGCCATCTCCTCGGTGTTACCTGTTCCGCTCCAGTAAATTACTGCTTTTTTCATAGTTGTTGTTCTCCTTTATTATGATATTCTGAGCGCGCGGCAGATATCCTGCCCTTCGCTCAGCTTATTGCACAGAAATCTTCTGCATTTGTTGTAATTATCAAAGGTGCGCTGCGCCTTTTCAGCGTCGCCGTATACTTTCCAGTAACCACAAAGCTTGAAATTGCATCCATTGTTCTCGATAAATCCGATAACATCCTCAACGGGATAGTCGAGGAATATGCCTATCTCATGCGGAAAGCCGTTTTCCTCGCGGATACGCTCGCTCAGCCGATCAAGACATTCCTCACTCGTCATATCATCAGTATATCCGCACCCTCTCAGCACTTCCCTACATTCCTCACACATGAGTCTTTGTGCAAGCTTCTGTTCGTTGTACACAAGAAGTAACACGCGCTTTCCGCACTCGCACATCGTCTTTATCTTAAGTCCTTTCGCAGCCGCACGGCTGTTGAAGCGCTCCGCATTTGCCGCGATATCGAACTCGTCCTTGTACAGCGACATAAGGCTTGCGCACTTTATCCCAAGTAGCGAGGGAGCCGTATGAAATGCAAGCTTTTGCTCAAAGCTGCAGTATTCCTTATTGCACATATCGTCCTCCGTTTCACTTGGTTAGTTTTTCCTAACCGCCATTCAAAATGCTCCGCAAACTTAGTTTTTCCGTGTTTCATCGGATAATTCGAGTTAGCCAAAACTAACCGCATTATTAAAAAACAGACCGTTATCTTACGGCGTACTGGTCGAGAACTGTTTTCAGTGCGTTCACACTTGCGTTGTGTACCTTTACCACAGGAATATCAAATTTTTCCGATCGCTGATTTACGCTGTTCACCATCTTATGTGAGCAGGTATTTGTAAACACTACCATCAGGTCGGGATTTCCAAGCTTGCTGTCAAAATCCGCAGGCATCTGCGTAAAAACCTTCGCTTTGCAGCTGTATGACTTACATATCTCTTTATATCGGGTCGCCATGCGGTCATTTCCTCCGACTACAACTACACTCATAGTAAGCTGCTCCTTTCTTTTGGGTTAGTTATCGCTAACTTGAATATATAATAACATAGTTTTTAATGTTTGTCAAGAGGTTTTAAAAAAATTCAGCCCCTGCCAAAAAAGCAGGGGCAGATATTTTAGCTTAAGCTATTGACAATACCGCAGAAAAGCACCATATCATCGTTGTTCTCTATCAAAAAAATGAACGGTCTGTCAAGCTTGAATTCTATCACGGGAACTTCTGTCGGCATAGCCGAGCCACAGTAATCCATAACGATGAAAGAAGCCGCAGAAACACCCTTTTCATCCACCGCAACGCGAACTGCGTTGTCCGCCTTGTTGATAAACACTCCATCGTTGTCGAGAAGCGACGAAAAATCAGCCTTACCGCTTTCAAATACATCGGTAATTCCAAGCTCTCGCATACCCTCGATAAGATCGCACCGCGAGGTGATATCAAACTTCGGCATAGAGAAATGTATCTCGCAGCTCAACGCTCTATCCTTAATACCGCCGTACAAGAACTCGTTCAGCGCACCGTTTTCGATTAGCTGCTCGGGAGTATTTCCCTCATCAGGCAGAATAAGCCACATATCATCGCCATCCTCAATGTTAAGATGAGTCGCGATGTAACCCTCACCTTTGCAATAGCTGTACATATCGTCAGTGAAGTTCATGAACTCCGCCTGCTGCTCCTCGCCGTCAGTTGTGGTGAATATGCCATCGGTGTTGCGGTTTTCGTTGAACTCGTCATACCACTGAGCCTTGTAATAAACAGTGGACGCAAGCCCGAAAACAGTATTCGCATCAAACTCCACATTCGCTGCCTCGTTTTCGAGAAGTCCGCCTGTGTTCTCGTTGAGCCATGACTGAAGTAATTTATTGTACTCCTCGCTGCCCATTTTACCCGAGAAAGCCGACGCGTAATAATTATCCACAAGCGACTGAAGCGTTTCAGTATTGTACGTCACATCCTCGCCCAGCCACATGGAATTCGCGAGCAGCGTTTCATTCAGCGCGCTGTTCTGATAGCAGCTTTTCCAAAGTCCATTTGCACAATTGCGAAGCTGCTCGATGCTCTGTGCACCCAGCACATCAAGTATCTGCTGTCGGCTGTTTCCATCTGCTGTTTCTGCGACCATAGCAAGCGCCATGTACGCATTTACAGGAGAGAATGCGATATTCTCACCCTCATGACCCGAAAGGAAGGTCTGCATGGTATCCGCAAAAAAGCCGTCGGGGATATCCTCAGCGTACACCGTGTTCTGCTCGAAGTCCTTTCTTGCCTCTTTGTACTCCGTCCACACCTTATCATATTCCTCGTAGCTTGCGTATTCCTCGTACAAAGGTTCGCGCAGGTCGGGGTACTCGACTTTGGCAAGTGTCATTTCTTCAGCCTCTGCGCTGTTCATAAAGCTATGTGAGCCTCCACCGGATGTGAAAAGCCCGCCCCTGTTCATCGTCAGTATCACAACCGCCGCAATAAACGCGCACGCCGCCACCGAGCCCAAGGCTATCCACAGCGGCTTTCTGCTCTTTTTCTTTTCTTCGCGCATTCTGTCAGCCTCCTCTATGATGTCATCATCTATCATTCCTATCGCGTCACTGAGCTTTTCAGGCTTCATATCTCAAATCCCTCGCTTTCAAGGTGCTGCTTCAGCCCCAGTCTTATTCGGTGCAGCCTGCTTTTCACGCTGCTCTCGCTCTCTCCAAGCCTTTCGCATATATCCTTTATCGGCTCACAGAAATAGTATCTCCATACGAATACCGCACGCTTATCCGCAGAAATGCTGCGAAGATATGCACTTATAGCTTTTGCAAGCCGCTTAAGCTCGTAATCATTTGCAGGGTCCTCCCTGCCAGTGAAGTCGCAGAGCTCGTCAAGGGAGAGCTGATACTCACTTCCGCCACGCTTTTCACGGGTCTTTGTACGGAGCTTGTCGATAGACAGCTGCCGCGTTATCCTTCCAAGGAACGCCGATAACAGGCTAGGTCTGTGCGGAGGCATGGCGTTCCACGCTTTCAGGTATGTGTCGTTGACAGCCTCCTGTCCGTCCTCAGTATTATTAAGTATGTTTGTCGCTATCCTCATAAGATAGGCGCGGTACTTCTTATCGGTCTCGGCAAGAGCTGACTCGTCCCTTTGCCAGTACAGCTCTGTTATTTCAACATCCTCCAAGCTGCCGCCCCCTTTCATACGTCTTTCATAAATAATGCCGACAAAAAAGCGTTTGGGTTTCGCTCTTTTATAAAAATATATCCCCACGCTGAGGTGGGGATATATCAGATATTTCAGAATTACTCTGTCTTGAAGCGAGCTACCTCGTTTGCAAGCGATACAGCGAGGTTAGAGAGCTGCTCACTGGAAGCAGCGGACTGCTCTGCTGTAGCTGTTGTGGTATGCATTCCCGCGTCAATTCTGTTGATGCCGAGCGTGATCTGCTCAACCGCAACATTCTGCTCATTAGCAGCAGTTACGATGCTATCCATGTAGCTTGCAACGTGGTCAACGTCAGCAGCGATGGACTTGATAGCGTTCTCTGCTCTGTCAGCGATCTCTGTGCCCTGCTTAACAGCGGAAATGGTGTCGTTGATGAGAACAGATGTCTGCTTAGCAGCGTCTGCGGACATATTAGCAAGGTTTCCGACCTCCTCAGCGACTACGGAGAAGCCGCGGCCTGCCTCGCCTGCTCTTGCAGCTTCAAT